>NZ_JSZM01000035.1:0-87493 GCF_000801965.1 Lysinibacillus sp. A1 | reverse complement strand
ACTTTTTGGGGTCACTTCATAATACGGAAAGCGTCTTTATTCATGGCAATGGCCAGATTGTGGAGCATCTTGTTAATTGATTTGGATTTTTCTGTTAAAGTATAGTTGTGATTGTGAAGAATTGTTATTAAACTATAGGAACAGATAAGTTCAACAAGAGTTTACGTATCAAAAAGCTAGAAAGAGACTGAAAGGGAGTATTACTAATGAATAATAACTTTATTGAAAACATTCAATCGCTTTATTCGGACCTTTCCATTGAAGACATTTATCCTAATGAAATTGGACAGAATAATGATGTGTTTATTGTAAACAAATCTTTGGTTTTTAGGTTTCCAAAATATAAAATTGGAATCAATCAATTAAAAAGAGAGACGGAAATTTTAACATACATTAAAGGTACCATTTCAACTCCTATTCCGAATCCAATTTATCAATCTTTTGAAGAGTTAGAACCAGGTAAGGTCTTCACCGGTTATCATCTAATAGATGGTGTTCCTTTGTGGAAGGAAAGTTTAATAGGTGTGAAGCGTGTTGATTTAGTTAAAGGGTTGGCAAAGCAACTTGTTACTTTTCTTGTAGAACTTCATTCTATATCAGGAGAAAAAGCAATTCGAGATTTGAAACTAAAGGTTCGTAATCCTCATGAAGAGATGTATAACTTGTATAATAAGATTCAAAATAAATTATTTCCTTCTATGAGAAAAGACGCTCAACAGGAAATCTCACAATCTTTTGAAACGTTTTTAAATGGGAAGGCATTCTCCAATTTAGATATAACACTTATACACGGAGATTTCGGAGCATCTAACATTTTGTGGGATCCAGAAACAAGTATGATTTCTGGGATAATAGACTTTGGTGGTTCGGGTTTAGGAGATCCAGCGTATGACTTTGCTGGAATACTTTCTAGCTATGGTGAGGATTTTTTTGATATGTGTATTACCCTATACCCTAATGGTCATGAAATATCTGAACGAGTAAAATTTTATAAAAGTACATTTGCTTTACAAGAAGCATTGCACGGGATTGAAAATGGAGATAGACAGGCTTTTGAAGCTGGAATTAAAGATTATAAATAGTTCGCTTGTACAATTAATGTGGAATTAGTTTAATTAATATAAGGCATTATCACTGATCCAAATTGTTGACAATTAAAAACAGAGTAAATATATAAGTTTTTATGTAAAAACAATTTCTACTATTCTGAAATATATGGTATAGTAGGGGCATAACTGAATAGAGTGTAAGAAATGGTGCCAGATGAAAGTCTGGCTTAAAAGGGAAGTCGGTGCAAATCCGACGCTGTCCCGCAACTGTAATTCGGAGCAAATCACAAATGTCACTGGGAAACTGGGAAGGCTGTGAGGCGTGTTGATGAGAAGCCAGGAGACCTGCCAATTTCTAGTACACACCAAATACCTACGTGGAAATAGGTGGTGAATAGTGACCAAAAAGGCACTGTGCGATAATAAAAGATTTTACGGAAATTCTACTTTTTCGTATTGTTTTTGTCTAAATAATTTTACCATGCAGCCATTTTCCGAGAAGGGGAATGGCTTTTTTTCATGCTACTATTCTGTATTCCAGAGCAAAATCTACTGGTTTTCGTATAGAGCCACTGAATCTAGCATGGGATGACACAAATTTGTAAGAGCAAGTAACCATAAACTT
Organism: Lysinibacillus sp. A1; assembly: GCF_000801965.1. Taxonomy (NCBI): domain Bacteria; kingdom Bacillati; phylum Bacillota; class Bacilli; order Caryophanales; family Bacillaceae; genus Lysinibacillus; species Lysinibacillus sp. A1. The sequence goes on along the minus strand of NZ_JSZM01000035.1, from coordinate 85,819 downwards.
ATTGATGAAAGGGAGATTAAATATGACTTATACTAGTACACTCATTGGCTATCCATATATCGGAGATGACCGCGAATGGAAGAAGGCGTTAGAAGCATTTTGGCGTCAAGAGCGAACGGAAGAGGATTTTCAGGCAACCCTAAAAAGTATTCGGTTATCGCGGATTGAAAAGCAGCTACAATCTGGCATCGATATGGTGACTGTAGGAGATTTCACTTTGTACGATAGAATGTTGGATACAGCCTTAATGTTTGGCTTAGTACCCAAGCGCTTTAACTGGCAAGGTGGAAGGGTAGATTTACATACCTACTACAGTGTAGCGAGAGGAAATCCTTCAGCAGTAGCTAGTGAAATGACCAAATGGTTTAATACCAACTATCACTACATTGTTCCTGAATATGAAGGGCAACCGTTGCAACTAACAGAAAATAAGGTATTGGCCGACTTTTTAGAGGCAAAAGAAGCGTTCGGTATTATTGCGAAGCCAACACTTATTGGCCCCTATACATTTTATAAGCTAACTAAGGGCTACAATAAATTAACACAGGTTGAATATTTAGTAGCCCTATTACCTCTCTATGCTCAGATTATTCAAGAATTAGTAGATGCAGGTGCGCAGTGGATTCAATTAGAAGAGCCTTCATTAGTGACGACACTTGACTCAGCAGAACGGAAGCTAGTACAGGAAATCTATACTCAGTTAGCGACAACCGTTCCAGCAGCAAAACTAATGCTACAAACATATTTTGAAGCATTATGCTCCTATGAAACATTGATTACATTGCCTGTCCAAGGGTTTGGTTTAGATTTCGTACATGGCTATAAAGGGAATATGGAGTCACTTCGACAATTTGGTTTCCCTCAGGATAAAGTTTTAGCTATAGGTATTGTTAATGGTCGTGATATATGGCGTTCGAACCTAGCGGAGGCTAACGCCACGATTCAAGCTATTGAAAAGCTTAGCGATGCGAAGGAATTGTGGATTCAACCCTCAAGTAGCCTTCAGCATGTACCAATATCAACTTCACTTGAAAAGAAGCTGGACCCTATTCTCAAACAAGCACTGGCGTTTGCTGATGAAAAAATCGTAGAAATTATTGAGCTCACTAAATATAGAAAAAATCAAGACGGAACGCTACGTCATAATTTTTCAGCAAGTATGAAGGCCATTGAAGCCCTAAAAAATCATTCGATTCGTCAAAATAAAATGATCCAGCAAGCCGCTCAATCCTTATTAACGGAGGATTTTGAGCGACATAGTGATTTTAATCAACGTCAAAAAATACAGCAGCAGGCGTTAGGACTGCCACTATTCCCAACAACGACAATCGGCAGCTTTCCTCAATCTGATGAGGTGAAAAGAAATCGTAATGCTTGGCGAAAGAAGCAATTGTCGAATGAAGACTATGAAGCATTTATTGAACTGGAAACAAAGCGCTGGATTCACTTGCAGGAGGATCTTGATATGGATGTACTTGTTCATGGAGAATTTGAACGGACAGACATGGTCGAATATTTCGGTGAGAAATTGACGGGCTTTGCCTTTACTGAAAAAGCATGGGTTGTTTCGTATGGCTCTCGCTGTGTGAAGCCTCCGATTATTTATGGAGATGTTGCATGGTCTTCAGCCATTACCGTGAAAGAGTCTGCGTATGCCCAAAGCTTAACGAAGCGCTTTGTAAAAGGGATGCTGACGGGACCAGTGACCATTTTAAATTGGTCCTTTGTACGCGATGATATTTCTCGAAAAGATGTCGCTTATCAAATTGCATTAGCACTTCGCAAGGAAGTGGGAGCACTTGAAACGGCAGGCATCTCCATTATTCAAGTGGATGAACCAGCACTTCGAGAAGGGTTACCTCTTCGTAAAGAAGAATGGGGGACTTACTTAGACTGGGCGGTCAATGCCTTCAAGCTTGCTACATCGAGTGTTGAGGATGAAACACAAATTCATACACATATGTGTTACTGCGAATTTAACGATTTCATAGAACCCATTAGCGCGCTAGATGCAGATGTGATTTCCATTGAAACATCACGTAGCCATGGGGAGCTAATTTCTTCCCTCCAAGTAAATCCTTATACAAAAGGAATCGGATTAGGTGTTTACGATATTCATAGCCCACGTGTGCCGAGTGAAGGCGAAATGTTAGCCATTATGAGAGATAGTTTACAAGTTCTAGACAAACATCAATTTTGGGTTAATCCTGACTGTGGCTTAAAAACAAGGAAAGAGCCAGAAACAATCGCGGCTTTAGCTAATATGGTAGGCGCTACTAAAATATTGCGTCAGGAAGTGAAGGAATCTATATCAAGATAACGAAAACGATGTAATAAAAGCAAAGATCAGGGTATCTACCTGGTCTTTTTGTATGGAGGTTTTATTATATTCAGAAAATAAAATTGACGTGAACATTTCAGCATGTTATGTTTATTACTAATTTCAAATATTGCATTACAAGTTTGAATGAAAGTATTTTTCATTCAATTAAAAGGAAAATGGGTGTAAATCCCATGCTGTCCCGCAGCTGTAAATGAGGAGTTTTGTTTCGATTACCACTAAGTTCTATCTTGGGAAGGTGAAGCAAAATGATGATTCATAAGCCAGAATGCCTGCTTGTAAGAAGATTCATTGATGATCTACGAAAGATAGGGAGATGGATGGAAGCTTACGTATTTGTAGGTTTATCTGTCCTTATTCTTGTGGAATAAGGTTTTTTTATGCCTTTTTCTATTCAATTTGTAGATATGAACAGGGAATAGAGATAGGAGACAAAAAATGAGATGGACAAAGTATTTACTGCCTTTCCTGCTTGTTTTGACCTTGAGCTTTCTTGCAGGTTGTACTAGCTCAGAAAAGGACAAAGGAAATTCAGCATCAACAGAACAAACAGATGAAAAAATGATTACGATTGGATGGCCATTAGATGTAGGGCCATTAAATCCACATACATATTTACCAAATCAGATGACTGCTCAAGCCATGGTTTATGAATCTTTAGTGGCGTATAACGATGATGGCACAATTACGCCAAAGCTAGCAGAAAGTTGGGACATCTCAGAGGATAAAACTGCCTATACGTTCCATTTACGCAAGGATGTTACCTACTCGGATGGGACTGCCTTTAATGCTGATAATGTGATTCGCAATTTTGATGCAGTATTAGCGAATCGTGACATGCATTCTTGGATGGGTATGGTCAATCATATTAAAGAGGTCGTCAAAGTAGATGATTCAACAATACGTTTGCAATTAGATGAACCGTATTACCCTGTGTTAAACGAATTAGCCTTTGTTAGACCATTCCGTTTTTTAGGGGATAATGGCTTCCCAGACGGCGATGCAACAAATGATTCCATCCAATCAGCTATTGGCACAGGTCCATGGGTATTAACCGACTATAAAAAAGATGAATATGCAGTATTTAGCCGTAACGAACAGTATTGGGGTGAAAAACCACTCGTAGATAAGATAAAGGTTAAGATCATTCCAGATTCGGAATCTCTTTCGTTAGCCTTTGAAAATGAAGAATTAGATGTCATTTATGGTCGAGGGATTATTAGCTTAGATAACTATACGTATTTAAGAGATAGTGGCAAATATAAAACCGCTACATCTGAGCCGTTGTCTACGAAAGCATTACTGTTCAATACACAGTCTGGGCCGTTAGCTGAGCTAAAGGTTCGACAAGCTATTCAATATGCTATCAATAAAGAACAAATGATAGACAGTATTACACATGGTACAGAAAAAGTGGCAAACACGCTATTCTGGGATGCAATTCCTTATGCCAATATTGATTTGGCGCCCATTATATATAATCCTGAAAAAGCGCAGAGATTGCTAGATGAAGCGGGCTGGACGCTACAGAAGGGTGAAAAAATTCGTTCGAAAAATGGCCAACCCCTTACATTAGATTTAATCTATATTGCTACTGATGCCATTCAAAAACCTATGGCGGAGTTAATGCAAGGCGAGCTAGCAAAAATAGGGGTACAGTTAAATATTGAAGGCGCAGATGTTATGGTCGGTCTGCAAAAATTAATGGATGATCAGGTTGATATTAACTTCTGGCGTACAAATGGACCGCCGACTGATCCACATAGCTTTGCAAATGAATCAGCTACACCAAATGCTAGTGGTGTATATGAAGCAAAATTAGGCTTACCAAATGCTCAAGAGATTGATACAAACATACATCAACTACTAGTTGGTAAAGATGAAGAGGAACGTGTGCAGCTATATACGGATATTTTAACAATGTTCCACGATCAAGCATTATTCTATCCAATATCGCATGAAACGAATAATGTTATTTATCAACCATATATGAAGGATTTTGCACCACGTGCTTCTGAATATGACATTCCATATGCACAAATGGATAAAGAAAACTAAGTATGAAAGAGAGAGTGTGTCGAAACAGGACAACTCTCTTTTTATCATCGGATGAAATAGGAAGTGACGACATGTACGAATCGACTTGGATGTTTTGTGTAAAAAGAATTCTCACACTTCCATTTGTATTAGTAGGCGTATCTATTCTGACCTTTGTGTTTATTCGTTTCGTACCAGTAGAACCGGCAGAGGTCATCCTTCGACTCTCAAGAATTGCCCCAACACCAGAGGCTATACAAGCTTTACGAGAAGAATTAGGGACAGACAAGCCTTTTATCATGCAGTATCTGCTATGGGTAAAAGGCGTTTTACAGCTAGACTTTGGGACATCTTTTGTTAGTAAATTACCCGTGGCTCATGAGCTATTTGCTAAGCTACCCGCTACCATTGAATTAGCTATAGTAGCATTTATCCTAATTTTAACTTTTAGTATTCCATTAGGGGTTGTGAGCGCATTATATAAGCATTCCTTTATCGATAAAATCATTCGATTATTTACAGTACTAAGTGTATCCATCCCAACATTTTGGTTAGGGTTTATCCTACTCTATCTTTTTAGCTTAAAACTTGGCATTTTTCCGACGAATGGAAAAGGTTCGGTAGCACATATTGTTTTACCAGCCTTCACCTTAGCTTTACCTACAATCGGATTGTTCTCACAGTTTATCCGCTCTGCCATAATCGAAGAATACGAGCAGCCATATGTAAAATATGCACAGCTTAGAGGTTTGAAAAAATCGGTCATACTCATCCGACACGTGGGGAGGAATGCTGCCATACCAATATCAACTTTGTTTGGGATGACACTCGGAAATTTGCTAGGTGGTGCTGTCATAGTCGAGCAAGTATTTAGTTGGCCGGGGCTTGGTCGATATTTAATAGAATCCATAACGAATCGTGATTACCCCGTTGTACAATGCTATGTGTTGGTGATTGCTGTCATCTATGTGCTCGCCAATTTAGGCACAGATGTATTGCATCGTTTATTGGATCCTCATCTGATGATGAAGGATAGGAGAGAGTAAAGTGAACTTAGGACGTATACATATGAGAAGATATATTAGTCTCACCTTACTAATGATCATTGGTTTACTAGGACTGTTAGCCCCACTCATTATGCCTCATGACCCCTTAGCAGTCGATATTTCTAAGAAATTTTTAGCACCCTCATGGGACTATCCATTAGGAACAGACCATTTAGGAAGATGTGTCTGCTCACGATTGCTTTTAGGGATTCGGTATTCTTTAGGTGCGGCGCTCGTCATACAAATAGTTGCTATTCTAGTAGCGATACTATTCGGCGCATTAGTCTCCTTAAAAAGAGGTATAATAGATGCGCTATTTATTCGGATATGCGATATTTTATTAGCTTTTCCAACACTTGTACTAGCATTTGGGCTTTTAGGTGTATTAGGTCCTAGCTTGAAAAATGTGTTAATTGCACTTAGTTTGACACAGCTTATTTATTATTCGAGGCTAATCCGAAGTTTATTTATTGGCATGAATGAAAAAGACTTTATTCTAGCGGCAAGAATCAGTGGTACTACAGGTGCAAAATTAATTATTCGACACTATCTCCCTCATGTTTGGCCACCGATTGTAACGATTGTGGCATTAGATATGGGGAAGGTCATTTTAGAGATTGCGGGCTTTTCCTTTATTGGGCTTGGTGTGCAAGCTCCCACTCCTGAATGGGGAATGATGGTAAATGAAGGGAAGCAATATATCCGCCAACATCCTGAATTAATGCTATATCCTGGGCTTGCTATCGTCCTTGTTGTCCTAGTATGTAATGTTTTAGCAAGTAGTTTGAAGAAGCCTAATCAGTAAAGGGGTAGTTATGAAGAAAGTTTTAGAAGTGAAAGACTTATCGGTCAAAATTGGAGAACAGAATATTTTATCCTCCATTCATTTAACAGCCTATCAAGGCCGAGTATTAGGAATTATTGGGGAAAGCGGTAGTGGGAAAACGATGCTTTGCCAAGCTATTATGCAAGCCTTGCCGACTAGGGCGCAGATCACCAAAGGGCAAATTTTCTACCATCAACAAGATTTATTGAAGGTAACTGCTGCTCAAATGAGAGCTTATCGTGGTAGACATCTTTCTATTATTATGCAAAATCCTTCGACTGCCTTTGACCGTGTTCAAACCATTGAAAGTCATTTTCGTGAATCATTAAAAGCTCATTTTGCTATAACTAAAAATGAAATAAGACAAATTGCTATTGAAAGCATGTCAAAAGTTAATTTACCTAATCCTGAGCGCCTTTTACACTATTATCCATTCCAATTAAGTGGGGGAATGCTACAGCGTGTGATGATTGCTTTGTCACTGGCAATTCAAGCCTCGGTATACATAGCTGATGAGCCAACGACAGCTCTTGATACAGTCAATCAAAAGCAGGTTTTGACATTATTTGATCGTATTCGCCTGGAAACACAGGCAGCCATCCTTCTTGTGACACATGATTTAGGCGTTATCGCTGAACTTGCTGATGATGTAGCCGTGATGTATAAGGGGAAAGTAATTGAACAAGCGAATGTCTATGATTTTTTTGATGCCCCTCAGCATCCTTATACAAAGAAACTATTACAATCCCGAATTATGTTTTAGAGGTGAAAAGATTGAAGCTACTAGAAGTGAGAAATATTGAGAAGAACTATGCACATAGACCGTTCATATTCAAGCGAAGACAGGAAACTCCTGTATTACAGAAAGTATCATTTTCACTTCAGGAGGGGGAATGCTTAGGGATTGTTGGACAAAGTGGCTCAGGAAAAAGCACATTGGGCCGAATTATATTAGGGATGGAAAGGCCAACAGCCGGTGAGCTTCTATTTCAAGGGGTTAATCTTTATGATGCCACTAGCCAACAGAAAAAAATGATACGGAGAGATTTACAAGCAGTCTTTCAAAATAGCTATCATTCATTAAATCCAAAGCACAACATTTTTCAAATTTTAGAGGAACCATACCTAAATTTCGAGCATTATAGCTCAGCTGAGAGACATTATAAGGTAAAGGAATTACTTGATCATGTAGAGTTAGAAAAATCTATTGCTGAAAAGTATCCTTCCCAGCTAAGTGGGGGACAACAACAGCGTGTTAACATTGCAAGAGCGCTTGCCTTACATCCAAAATTAATAGTTTTAGATGAAGCCATTAGTAGTTTAGATATGATTTTGCAAAAACATATCATTCAATTACTACAGACACTACAAAAGGATTTGCAACTTGCCTACATTTTCATCTCTCATGACCTACAGGCTACACGCTTTATTTCAGATCGCATCCTTGTCATGCAAAATGGTCAGCTAGTAGAGGAAAGTATGAAAGGTAAACCATTTAAGCATTCCGCATCACTTGAGCTATGCAACGCGATTTTACCCACTCACCCTCGCGAAAGAATTCACAAGAATACTAGTATCTGAAATACCTTTGCGAATAAAATCCTTATTAAAATTCTTACATTGTTATTTGGAAAGCTTCGTAAAGGAGCTTTCGAACCCCCATATTTTACCCTCTAGGTTGTTTAAGAGAGCGACCGTCCTCTGTTCCATATTATTCGGAAGTTCTTCCTTACTGAAATAGGTGAGGCTTAAGCTCTCACCATCTTTCATTTCCAATACACCCCTTACATGTTTAGCTCTATAAAGGTGAATGACTGTATAGATTTCATCGCCATTCGGATAACAGTAGTAATAATCAGGTCCTGTAAAAACACCGATAAACTCAAACTCTTTAGCCACGAGTCCAGTTTCCTCATAAAGTTCACGCGCAGCAACCTGCTCTAATGTTTCGTTTATTTCCATTGAGCCGCCAGGTAATCCCCAATCCAATGTATCTGAACGATGTTGAAAGAGTATTTTCTTATCATCATTTAACAACAAGAACTGTCGAACCAACGTTTATAATCGGTCTATTACCGATAAGCTTTCTTAATTCTGTTATATAGCCCATCCCGTCACTCCTCGTTTCATCGTAATGCAAAACAAATCGCTTTTTTAAAGCAGACTTCATAAATATAGCTCCATTGGGATTGATTAACAATCTTTTTTTGAGCGAAATAATGCTTAAATATGCAGAATAGTTCGTCAAAAATGAAAAATAGCTTTTTATAATCAGTCTTTTCTGAATTTTACCTATATTGATTGTTTGGAAACCTCTATGTTAAGGTAAAAAGACAAATTGAATATGCTAAATTTTGGTGGTTCAAATGGATTTGATTCCATTTGATTAAAAGGGAAGTTGGTGTGAGTCCAACACTGTCCCGCAACTGTATGTAGGAGTTCCATAACGAGACCACTGTTTTGTTCTTCAAAACGGGAAGGTGTTATAGGAATGTTGATGATAAGTCAGGAGACCTGCCGCTAAATAAGCATCAATTGACCTACGAGGATAGGGAGGTGTTAGCTACTGTATGATGAGTGTGAATGGATGTAAGTTCACTGTTTTTTGTTCTGTCATACTTTTGTAGATTAACAACTTCTAAAGGGGTAGAAGTTGTTTTTTTGTTGTTCTTTCGAGTTTGAATGGTAACGCTTACAAGAATGATTAAACAAAGGGGTTGTAATCCATGGAGTTAACGTATTCACCAGGTCTTGATGGAGTTATTGCTGCGGAAACAAAACTGTCTTTCTTAGACGTAGTAGAAAGCCAAATTGTTATACGGGGCTACGATTTGATTGAACTATCTCAGCGATATTCCTATTTAGATATTGTCCATTTATTATTGCACGGAAACCTACCAACTACGGAGCAACAAGCTGACTTACGGGATAAATTGAAAGAAAACTATCACGTTCCACAAGAGCTTGTTCAAATTTTTAACTTATTACCAAATGGGACACATGCTATGGACGGCCTTAGAACTGGAATTTCAGCGTTAGCAGGGTATGATCAGCACATCAATGATCGATCGACTGAAAGGAATGTAACACGAGCATATCGACTTTTAGGTGGAATGCCCAATATCGTTGCAAATAGCTACCGTGTATTAAATGGTCAAGAGGTAGTAGAACCGGATAGTGAGCTTTCATATAGTGCTAATTTTTATTACATGATTACTGGAAGAAAACCAACACCATTAGAAGAAGAAATTTTTGACCAATCACTTGTTTTATATAGTGAACATGAAATGCCGAATTCGACTTTTGCTGCTCGTGTTATTGCCTCCACACAATCCGATCTGTATGGTGCTCTAACTGGTGCTGTCGCATCATTGAAAGGAAATTTGCATGGTGGGGCGAACGAGGCAGTCATGTATATGCTGCTTGAAGCTAAGACTGTGGAAGGCTTTGAAGCGATGCTGAAAAACAAGCTCAAAAATAAAGATAAAATAATGGGCTTTGGCCATCGGGTCTATATGAAAAAAATGGACCCAAGAGCGCAGATCATGAAAGAAGCTTTGTATAAATTATGCTTGGAGCAAGGTGATGACCGCTTATATCACATGTGTGAAGCTGGTGAAAAAGTGATGGTGGAGGAAAAAGGCTTGTATCCAAATTTAGATTATTACGCTGCGCCAGTGTATTACATGCTGGGCCTACCAATTGAATTATATACGCCTATTTTCTTTGGCTCTCGAACGATCGGTTTATGTGCACATGTGATCGAACAACATGACAATAATCGATTATTTAGACCTCGTGTTCATTATATAGGCGAGCGTCATAACCTTGAAGAATTGTCGGTATAATCAAGTTTTAACAACTCGCCACAGAGCTGATGGACATTCTGACCAATGCCCATCAGCATACTAGTATATCAAATGCATACCTTGAAAGGAAGATATAGATGATTAAAACGAATGAAAAAACGATGACAGACCAGCTTCTTATTGATATTGCGGATTATGTATTAAACACAAAGATTACGAGCGAAGAAGCTTACGAAACGGCTCGATATGTTTTATTGGATACGTTAGGTTGTGGCATTTTAGCTTTACAATATCCTGAATGTACAAAACTTCTAGGTCCTGTAGTACCAGGTACAGTCGTTCCAAATGGTACTCGTATTCCAGGAACATCCTATGTCCTTGATCCAGTAAAAGGTGCCTTTAATATCGGTTGTATGATCCGTTGGTTGGATTATAACGATACATGGTTGGCGGCAGAATGGGGGCATCCTTCTGATAATCTAGGTGGCATTTTAGCTGTAGCCGATTATTTGAGTCGTGTACGTGTTGCAGAAGGGCAAGAGCCTCTCCAAATAAAAGACGTTTTAGAAATGATGATTCAAGCTCATGAAATACAAGGAATACTTGCACTCGAAAATAGCTTAAATCGTGTTGGCTTAGATCACGTCTTATTTGTCAAAATAGCGACAACAGCTGTAGTAACAAAGGCTTTAGGTGGCACTCATCAAGAAATTGTCAATGCCTTATCAAATGCTTGGATTGATAATTCAAGTTTAAGAACCTATCGACATGCTCCTAATACAGGCTCTAGAAAATCATGGGCTGCTGGCGATGCTACAAGCAGGGCCGTACAACTAGCAATGATGGCTGTGAAGGGGGAAATGGGCTATGCAACTGCATTGTCTGCACCAGGCTGGGGATTCCAAGATGTGCTCTTTAATAAGGAAGAATTAAAGCTTGCGAGACCACTTGCATCTTATGTTATGGAAAATGTCCTCTTTAAAGTGTCTTACCCTGCAGAATTTCATGCTCAAACGGCTGCAGAATGTGCTGTTCATTTACATCCTGAAGTAAAGAATCGCCTAGCTGAAATTGACCGCATTGACATTACGACGCATGAATCAGCCATACGAATTATCGATAAAGAAGGGCCACTTCACAATCCTGCTGATCGTGATCACTGCCTTCAATACATTACAGCTATTGGTCTTATTTATGGTGACATTACAGCAGATCACTACGAAGATGAGGTGGCTGTAGACCCACGCATTGATGACTTGCGACATAAAATGGTTGTCGTGGAAAAAAGACAATATACAATCGATTATTTAGACCCTGATAAACGATCCATTGCGAATGCTGTTCAAGTTTATTACAAAGATGGTACATCATCCGAGCTAATTGAGTGTGAATATCCTTTAGGACATCGTTTCCGTCGTGAGGAAGCATTTCCACAGATCATTAATAAATTCCAGCAAAACATTCGTACGCATTATTCTCAAAAACAACTCCATACAATAAATGAGGTTTGTGCAAATAAAGAGCTGCTTGAACAAATTGCTGTCCATGAATTTATTAATTTATTTATTTAATTTAGAAGGATTCCGAACGCAACAAAAAGGAGGTTTTTAACAATGGCGTGGATTGTCCAAGAAGCGAAGACACAAAAACAATTAGCTGAACAATTTAAAGCTCTTATTGCTCGTTCATCTATTTTGCAAATACCAGGAGCACATGATGCAATGGCTGGTTTAATGGCTAAAAAAGTTGGCTTTGAGGCATTGTATCTTTCGGGTGCCGCTTATACAGCGAGTAGAGGCCTACCAGACTTAGGAATGATTTATTCAAATGAAATCGCTCAGCGTGCTAGTGATATTATTCGGGCTACTAATTTACCTATGCTAGTGGATATTGATACGGGCTTTGGTGGTGTATTAAATGTTGCCCGTACTGCTTGTGAAATGGTAGAGGCAGGGGTTGCTGCCGCACAGCTAGAGGACCAAAATCTTCCTAAAAAATGTGGACATTTAAATGGCAAAACTCTTATTTCAATAGAGGAAATGATACAAAAAATAAAAACGATTAAACAAATAGCCCCTACATTAGTAATTATTGCTCGCACGGATGCAAGGTCTGTTGAAGGCTTAGAGCAGGCTATTCTAAGAGCCAAAGCATATGTTGCTGCTGGGGCAGATGCTATTTTTCCAGAGGCATTACAAACTGACAAGGAGTTTAAACAATTTGCCAATGAGTTAGATGCACCCTTATTAGCCAATATGACTGAATTCGGTCAAACTCCTTATTATACCGCTAAGGAATTTGAAAAAATGGGCTACTCGATGGTCATTTATCCTGTTACGTCTATGAGAGTTGCAGCGAAAGCATACGAGCGTGTATTTGAATTAATAAAAAATACTGGAACACAACAAGAAGCAGTTGAGGATATGCAAACAAGAAGCGAATTATATGAAACGATTTCCTACTATCAATTCGAGGATTTAGATCGTGAATTAGCAAAAACCATCTTACCTAAGGAGGAAATAAAGTAGGAGAGCTGAATGGCTTTTCTCCACTTTCTTTCAAGGAGGACTCATATGGATCGACTAGAAGACAAAATGACAATCTTTACACCAGAGGATTTTCATGATGAAGAAGAGCTCATTGCAAAAACTGCTGAGCTCTTCATTAAACAGGATGTCTCACCGAATATGTCATCTATTGAACTGCAGCAATATGCGATCACTCGTCAACTATTTCAAAAAGCAGGTGATCTTGGTTTACTGGCTATTGAAATTCCCGAGGCCTATGGAGGACTCGAGCTCAATAAAACAATTTCCGGTCTTGTAGCAGAGAAAATGGGTTTTGGGGGCTCTTTCAGCGTTTCCTACAATATCCATGCTGGGGTGGGCACATTACCCTATGTCTATTTTGGCGATGAGGAGCAAAAGCTGAGGTACTTACCAAAGCTTGCATCTGGAGAATGGATTGGTGCCTATGCACTTACAGAGTCCGATGCAGGCTCTGATGCACTGCGCCCCAAAACGAATGCTAGATTAACAGAAGATGGTACAGCATGGATAATAAACGGAGAAAAGCAATGGATTACGAATGCTCAGCTAGCAGACGTCTTCGTTGTTTTTGCCCAGACGCATAATGGAATGACTGCGTTGATTGTCGAACGTTCCTTTAAAGGGGTATCTGTAGGTCAGGAAGAGGAGAAAATGGGCATTAAAGGCTCTTCAACGGCAACGCTCATTTTAGAAGACGTGATGGTACCAATTGATCATGTTCTTGGAGAGGTTGGCAAAGGGCATATCGTCGCTATGAACATCTTGAATATGGCTCGTCTAAAGCTTGCCTTTTCCAATATAGGAACGGCCAAACAGGCATTTCAATTAGCAGTGAATTACGGGAAGGGACGGAGACAATTTGAACGATCTATCGTTGATTTTACAATGATACAGGAAAAACTTGCTGACATGGCCGTTTTGATTTATGGAGCAGAAAGTGCTGCATACCGAACGGCTGGAAAAATGGATGAGGCTATTGCATCAGGAAGTAAGGAAACGGTGGTTCAGAAAATATCCGGATTTGCACTCGAATGCGCACTCCATAAAGTACATTGTTCCGAAGCACTTGGAAAAATTGCTGATGAAGCTGTCCAAATACATGGTGGATATGGTTATATGCAAGATTATGATGTGGAACGTTTGTATCGGGACGCAAGAATTAGCCGTATTTTCGAAGGTACAAATGAAATCAATCGCCTCACATTGGCAAAAATGCTGTGGAAAAAAAATATACAAACAACTGCAATAGCAGATGATTTTATGCACTGTCAGCCATTCGAAAATAATCACCATTATATCCTTCTCTCCAAGCATTTGATGCAACTAGCAATTACAGTCATTACGAATGCACAGATTCAACTCGAGCAGGAGCAAGAATTTATGCGTTTGTTGGCGGATATAGCCATGGAAAGCTATGTCATGGAATCAGCCTGGCTGAGGTCGAAAAAAGCTGTACATGAGCAAACAAAACAATTGATGACAGACATATTATGCCAGGAGGGTTACCGCAAAATAGAAGAAAGTGCAATTACTATTATTACGGCCGCTGAAAGCAATGAGCAAAAACGAGTAAGCTTGCTAAATAGTATTCGACAGTTAAATATTCCACTACGGCAAAATCTATTTATGAAAAAAAGGATACTTGCGAGAACATTCATTGACAACCCAAAAATGATTAGTTAGGAGGAGCAACATGATTGATACATTGGCAAACGTTACGAAAGAGGGGTCTATTGCTATTATTCATTTAGATCATCCACCTGCAAACACTTTGTCATCAGCCTCTATTGAAAACCTGCGTCGTATTTTCCAAGAGCTAGCGGAGGATGAAGAAACAAGTGCCATTATTATGACTGGCACTGGTCGATTTTTTGTCGCTGGGGCTGATATAAAGGAGTTTGTTTCAGCCTTTGGCCAACAGGAAAAAGCATTGCAAATGGCTCAAGCAGGGCAAGCGCTATGCGATGAAGTAGAAGCCATGAAGAAACCAGTTATTGCGGCCATTAATGGACCCGCCCTTGGGGGTGGACTCGAACTAGCGTTAGCATGTCATTTCCGAATTGCTTCTAAACAAGCCATTCTCGGCTTACCCGAATTAAAGCTTGGACTACTTCCTACATTCGGGGGGACTCAACGACTTAGCAGAATAACAAATCAAGCAACGGCGCTCCAATTAATTTTAACAAGTAAACAATTGAGTGCTGACGAGGCATTACAGCTCGGTATTGTCCAACTAGTAACAGAACCTGAGGAACTTTTGATGACGGCTAAGACTGTTGCGAATTCCTTTGTTGAGGGTAAAAGTATGACAAGTGTCTCTCGTACAATTGAATGTGTAATTCAAAGCACGAAGGCTAATTTTCAACAAGGACTAGAGCTTGAACGAACGCGTTTTGCTGAGCTATTGTTAACAAATGATGCTAAAGAGGGTGTGCAGGCATTTATTGAAAAAAGACAGCCACACTTTAAACATTGTTAAAGGAGGGGTCCAACATGGCAAACGAAGTACTATTTTCGGTCGAAGATGGAGGAGCGGCAACCATTACATTGAATCGCCCTAAAGCTTTAAATTCTCTTTCCACTGACATGCTTAACCCTATTAGAGAAAAATTAAAAGAATGGGAAGCGAATGATGAAATCCGTCTTATTGTACTACAAGGGGCTGGGGAGAAGGGATTTTGCGCTGGTGGTGACATTAAAACACTTTATCAAGCACAATCCAGTCAAGATGCATTACAAGGGGCTGAAAACTTTTTCGAAGTAGAATATGAAGTTGATTTGGCGATCTATCATTATCCTAAACCCATTATTGCTTGTCTTGATGGCATTGTTATGGGAGGTGGAGTCGGTTTAACCTATGGTGCAAGCCACCGAATTGTTACAGAGCGGACTAAATGGGCGATGCCGGAAATGAATATTGGCTTTTTTCCAGACGTTGGAGCGGGCTATTTCTTAAACAAAGCGCCAGGTTCTATTGGTTACTACCTAGCATTAACTGCGTCCACTATTAAAGCAGCAGACGTCCTTTTTGCTAATGGGGCAGATCATTATATGACGAGTGAAAAGCTATCTGATTTCCTTCAAAGTGTAAAACAGACGGACTGGCATTCTAACAATATAAACGCAATCATAACCCAACTAATAAAGAAATATTCTAGTAAGCCATCCGCGAACAGTGAACTTGAGAAGCTTCAAACAGTAATAAACCACCATTTTTCAAAACATACTGTAGAGGAAATCATACAATCCTTAGACCAGGACCAAAGCGAATTTGCCCGTGACACGAAGCACTTGCTTCTATCGAAATCACCCTCCTCTTTAAAAATTACGTTACAGCAGCTTATGGACGCTCGTGAAAAAAAAGTAGAAGAATGCTTTAAGACCGATTTCATTTTGGCAAGAAACTTTTTA
Organism: Lysinibacillus sp. A1; assembly: GCF_000801965.1. Taxonomy (NCBI): domain Bacteria; kingdom Bacillati; phylum Bacillota; class Bacilli; order Caryophanales; family Bacillaceae; genus Lysinibacillus; species Lysinibacillus sp. A1. The sequence goes on along the minus strand of NZ_JSZM01000035.1, from coordinate 69,800 downwards.
AGACATAGGGATTTCTATGAAGGTGTGCGCTCCGTTGTCATTGATAAGGATCGAAATCCTCATTATACCTATCAATCATTAGAAGAATTCACAGAAGAGGATAAGAAAAGGTTTTTTCAAGAAAACAGTGTAACATTATAGATTTCGTTTAAAAATCCTGTTAGTAGCAGGATTTTTTTATGGAAGAAATGGGGGAACTGCCAGCTACTAGGCAAAAAAACTTTATCAAATGACATCCCCCATTCAAACATGAATACTAGCTTTTGAGCTCTTCATTTTCAGATGGAGTAGAGCGGTGTAGGATGTTATCTAGTATGCTACCAGTAATCGGCATAAAGAAGTGGAGGATGAACCCACCCAAACAAACCGTTATGATTGTGCCAAAGCCAATTGGGCCTTTCACTATTAACGCCAGCACTAAAAACAAGATATAAATAGTCGTTCTTGCAAAAAAGATGCTCCTTTTCGTTAGCTCTTTAATTAGTAAGGTTAATCGGTCAACAGGAATCGGTGCAAAATTCGTATGTAAATAGGTGGCAGTCCCTAACCCAATCACAACTAAACCAACACCAAAACAAACAACTTGACTATACCAAGCTACAGGTGTTAACTCATTGTGTAACAAAGATAACCACATATCAATCCCAATTCCCGTAATAAAAGCTGTAATAAAGCCCAAAAATTCGGGCCTTTGTTTAGTTAGTATAGCATTACAGCCTATTAAAATAATGGCCAATATAATTTCCCAGCTACCAACTGTCAGCCCTATATTTTTAGATAGTCCTACTAAAAGAGCATCGAAGGGGGAAGTACCTAGATTGGATTGAATAGTTAAAGAAATGCCTAGCGTTAAGATAAAAATGCCTATGACATAAAAAACATATTTCACTTTTACAACCTCCCTACAATTTATATTGCATATACAACAAAATTAAGTTACATTCAATATATACTCTTTTTGTTGCATTTGCAATATAAAATCTATAAAGAGTTTTAAAGGAGTGTAATCAATGTCAATCAAATTTGCGAAATGTAGCTTAGGTGATTTAAAAAAACTCCAAGAGGTGAGTATTGAAACATTTAATGATACCTTTAAAGATCAGAATTCACCTGAAAATATGACTGCTTACTTGGAAAAAGCATTTACAGAGGATCGGCTGGAAAAAGAATTATGTAATGAAGCTTCAGAATTCTATTTTATTTATGACAATGATGTCATTGCGGGTTACTTAAAGGTGAATGTCAATGATGCCCAATCTGAACAAATGGGGAATGAGTCCCTTGAAATTGAACGTATTTATATTCGACAGTCATTTCAAGGAAGAGGTCTTGGCAAATATCTTATGAACAAGGCGATCGAATTAGCTGAAGCCCAAAATAAAAGTAGCATCTGGTTAGGGGTTTGGGATAAAAATGACAATGCCATTGGCTTTTATAAAAAAATAGGCTTTGTTCAAACTGGGGCGCACAGCTTTTACATGGGTGAGGAAGAACAATTAGATTTAATTATGACAAAAACACTCATTTAAATTTTAAATGGCAGAAACGTTGATATCGCAACATTTCTGCCATTTTTCTATACATACTTAATATTTTTCTGCATGAACATTTAGATGCCATAGCTAGAAAAAATAAAAACATTCAAGCCATAAGAACCATTCCGAAATGAAGCTCTTCTTTCTGTTTATTTGTAATATTTCATCATTGAAACCCTTTAATTAGTAATAATATTTTATTACTGATACAAAAAACGACGTATTTTTCTATACTTTTACCTATTTCGATGGTTTATATTGCCATATAGGTCTTTAGACAGTTGAGTCATTTCCAAATTACCTATAAAATGTAATTATTATTGAAAACGATAATCATTATCAATTATAATCGATATTGTTTCTTTTACTTCTCAGTCTTTCTAATAAGGGAGACTCCTTTTTTTAACAATGAGTGATAATGATTATCAATTAATAGTAAAAAGGCTCTGTGAAAGGATTGGTTTATTTCATGCAACAGATTGCTAAACAGATTGCAGAAAATGCAACGTTTCAGGCGTTTATAAATTGTTATATACGAGAGGTGAGAAGCGGGCATTGGGTCAAAAAGGAGGAGTGGATTAAAGAACAACGACTATCAGCACTGATTACAGAGGCACATATATTTGAGCTTGAGTTACCAAGACAAAACATACGTTTTGCCTTTGGTGTGGAATATAAATCTCTTGTCGGAAGACAGGTAATTGGTACGGCGTTGAAGTATTGTACAAAACAAAAACAATGGCTTGTCGAGGATAAATTATCAATCCTTATTACGCTCATTCAGGAACTACATTGGATGGCTAAAGGGGATAGCGGTCTTAATCTTTCTTCTCATTTTGACGAACTCATTCTTCGCATAATTGAGAGCTATCAAACGATGGCCCATTATATTGAAAAGAGTTTGGAAGGTGATAAGCAATCTCGAGCTAGTGGTACGTTTATTGAAGCGGAGCAGTCTCTCTTACTCGGTCATTGGCTTCATCCAACACCCAAAAGTAGACAAGGGATGGCAGATTGGCAACAAACCAGTTTTGCTCCAGAGTTACAAGGTTTTTTCCAACTTCACTATTTTCGTGTTGACCGTAAAATGGTGAAGGAGGCGTCCGTATTAGAAAAAAGTGCGAGTGATCACATTGTTCAATCGTTAATAACATCACAGCCTAATTTTGTTGCGTCAGTGAAGGATTGTTTCATTCCTGTCCACCCACTACAAGCACAATGGCTTCTACAGCAACAATATGTAAAAAAGGCGATTACTGAAGGATTCATACAATACGAGGGTGCACTAGGCGCTTTTTATACAGCAACCTCTTCCATCAGAACGGTTTATAACTCACAGGAAGAAATGATGTATAAGTTTTCAATTCCTGTTAAAATAACAAATTCATTGAGGGTCAATAGAACTCATGAACTTAAAGCTGGGATTGCTATGGCTCGATTAATGAATAAATTAGATTTTTTACAAAATCATCCATCCTTTCAGATGATTCATGACCCTGCTTATATGACTGTAAAGTTTCCAAACCAGACGGAATCAGGGTTTGAGGTTATTTTTCGCTCAAACGTATTTCCTATAGGCCAAGATGAAGGAATCTGCATGATCGCTACGCTTGTGCAAGAGCCCCTGCTAGAAGAAAAATCAAAGCTATGTCAGCTCATCATGAAAATCGCTCAATCCGAACGCCGGTCATTAGAGAGTGTCAGCTTAGATTGGTTTAAAGATTATTGGACATGTGCGATTGAACCATTATTAAGATTATATGATGAGCATGGGATCGCTCTGGAAGCCCATCAGCAAAACAGTCTATTAAACATCTCTTCCGGTTATCCAACCACATATTATTATCGAGATAACCAAGGTTATTATTTATCAAAGGCCTATAAAGATGTACTTCTTGCAATAGAGCCATCTTTACATGAAACAGAAGAGCTGTTTTACGAAGATGCTCTTATTCAAGATAGATTTACGTATTATTTATTTATGAATCAACTGTTTCCTGTTATTTCTCGATTTGGAGCGGATCAGCTTATTAACGAAAATGTTCTTTTGAAGTGGTCTATCGAACAACTGCACTTATTAGAAAACGAATTGACAGGTTTCGGGAAGGCATTTGTTCGGAACATTCTAAATCAAGAAGAGCTTGCCTTCAAAGCAAACCTTTTAACAAGGTTTCATGATGTAGATGAACTTGAAGCCGAACTTGAGCAAGCCGTATATACGAAAATTCCAAACCCCTTTGTTCGTCAGTATGAGGAGGCAGACTATGCAGCAGCTACAGCCTTTAGCCTCTAAAAGAGGAGAGCTACGTGTAAGACGGCAGCTTGTTGAAGCGATGATCTTTGAGGGACTAATCAACTATGAAGAAACACGTCTGGATCAATGGGCTTCAATTTTTACTCTTATTGGACAGACATACACCTTTCGCTGTGAAGGAAGAAGAATGGCATTTGATCGCATCCGAATAAAGGGAGATCATATTTTTCAAGTAAGCAAGGATGAGACGTTACAGGAAGCAACATTTGAGGAACTAGTCGATGAATTACTGACGAGTCGTCAAGATAAAATTCGGTTACTGAAAGAACTTCATTTAACGAGTAATCTTTGCGATTGGAATGATAGACATCTCCAAATGCCGATATCGAGAAGACATTCGAGCTATGAGGATTTAGAATCGGAAATTATGGAAGGACATCCGTATCATCCTTGTTTTAAATCTAGAACCGGTTTTACGATTGACGACCATATAAACTATGGCCCTGAAGGAAAGCAATCATTCACCCTTCAATGGGTGGCAGTGAGAAGAAGCTATGTACGAATCGCTGTTCTTGAAGAAGAAGAAACCTTTTGGAAAAGAGAGCTAGGGCATTTACTGTGGGACGACCTTCTTACCGAGCTTGCGAGATTCAATGGCACATTCGAAGACTATACGTTCTTACCTGTTCACCCTTGGCAATGGCGTACCATGAAACAGGAGCTAGCTGAATTAATGGAACAAAGAGATTTCATAGCTTTAGATGTGAATGGAGATTACTATAGGGCAACCCAATCAGTCCGAACATTATGGAATTCCTCACATCCCCACAAGGCGCAATTAAAATGCTCAATGAATATGGTGAATACCTCTTCATTACGAAAGTTACATGCTCATGCTGTTTGTGCTGCTCCTCATATTTCTGCATGGCTTAAACAGGTACTTCAATCAGATGCCTATTTACAAAAGACTGTTATTGTACTGGAAGAATATGCAGGCATTATTTTTGAACCGCATGCCTCAAAGCATAGTAGTAAATTAGAAGGTCAGCTTGGCACCATCTGGCGAGAAAGTGTGCGCCTGTATATGAAGGAGGAGGAGGAAGCAGTACCCTTTACGGTACTCATGATGATGGAGTTAGATGGTCGTCCGTTTATTGCTGATTGGCTATGCCGATATGGTACGGAGGCGTGGATAAAACGCTTGATTGAAGTGAGTGTTATTCCAGTTTGGCACCTACTTGTTGCTCACGGAATTGCAGTAGAGGCCCATGCGCAAAATATGATTTTATTGCATGAAAATGGGTGGCCGACTCGGGTTGTACTGAGAGATTTCCATGACAGTATCGAATATACGGAAGAATTCATAACAGATCGAAACCTCATCCCCGATTTTGGAACGATACATGACCGATTTAAAGATGCACCTGCCGATCATTATTATTGGATGTCTTCTGTAGAGGCTTTACGTGAGTTAGCGATGGATACACTATTCGTGTTTCATTTAAGTGAGCTATCTAATTTGCTAGAAGAGCAATATAGATATGAAGAAATACGCTTTTGGAATCAAATTAAGGACGGCATACAGAAGCACTTTGAACGCTTTCCATCTCTCCAGGCAAGAAATGAACAGCTTCAGCATACTAGCACAACTATTTATGTTGAATCCTTACTAAAAAAGAAAGTGCAAAATCAAGAAGAAGGTAATTTTCGCCATATCGTCAACAATGCGTTGGCACAAGCGAATGAAAAGGGGAAATCATGATGTTTTATGTCAATGATCAATTTTATACAGTAGAAGATATTGAAAAACAGTTTGATATATATGAACGCTTACCTTATCTAAAGGAATGTAACAATAGTAGATTAGCAATTTGTACGGATGATATTTTCCAATATATAGCTCTTTGTTTATATATTCGTGAAAAAAGAGGGTCAGTTGTCCCAATCCATCCAGCGACGCCCAAAGAGGGGGCCATAAGAATCGCTTCGACAGCGGGTAGTCATCTGTTATTGTTCCAATCTATTGATGATTTTATCGAATTATCCAATCTTTCCAATAACCAAGAAGGGGTATTAGTTCAAATGAGCTCTGGTACAACAGGAGCTCCAAAATGCATTGAACGAACGTGGAGCTCAGTGGACGAGGAGGTTGAAAGCTATGTTCAGACATTACCTGTTGATTCCTTGACAAATTCTATTGTTGCTTGCCCAGTTACTCACTCTTATGGTTTTATTTGTGGTGTCCTTGCTTGTATAAGAAGAGGAGCAAAGCCGGTTATTATTACGAATAATAATCCTAAATATATGTTGAAAAAGCTAAAAGAATATCCTCAGCACATACTCTATGGAGCCCCAGCATTACTTTATACATTAAGTCGATTATTACCGAGTGATCAACAATTTGATCGTGTGATGACGTCAGGGACTGTGATGCCACATAGCTGGTTAACATCATTAAGAGAGAAATCTAACCAAGTCCTTCAGCAGTATGGATGCTCCGAATCCGGCTGTGTTGCGATTCACCCTAATGTGGAAGATACGAAAGAAATGGGCTATCCTCTTCCTCATGTGAAGGTGACAGCTGGTGACAAACAAACACCAAGCGAGATTATCATTGAAACATCTACACAAACGATTTATACGAAAGATCTTGGCTATCTAGAAAATAATATTCTTTCTTTTCTTGCAAGAATCGATGACACAATTAATGTAGCAGGCTTGAATGTGTATCCGCAAGAAGTGGAAAACGTGTTAATGGATGAGCCAAGAATAGTCGAAGCAGTCGTATATAAGAAACAAGACCATTTATCAGGAGAGCGAGTTTGCGCACTCTATGTGTCTGATGTACCGATCGATCATATAGAACTTAGAGAGTGGTGTCGGAAATTTCTTGCTCCACATCAAATTCCAGTGGAGTTCGTGTTTGCTCATGAAATACAAAAGCTTCCTAATGGAAAAATAAGTAGAAAAAAACTTGGAGGCATTCCCGTATGACAAGGCAACAACTGATCAAAAGCATCTATGATATTATGGAAAATTCATTAGAGTTGCAGACATTGTCTTCTTTTAATGAAGATGCCCGATTAAATGAGGATTTGTATATGGATTCCATTATGGTCCTTCAACTTATTCTTCATATAGAGATGGACCTTGGCATTGCTATTCCCGATGAGGTGCTTGTTCCTAAAGATTTCAAAACAGTAGGGACACTAGTAAACTTCTTAGAAAAACAGCAAAAGGTAGAATAATCGGAGGCTAAAAATGATAAAAGTTCATTGTTTTGTAAGCTGTGTTTGTGAGGTTATTAAGAAGACCAAAGGCGTCGATCATAGGCCATATTATTTTGGAGTATGGGATGCGGATTTCGATGTGCTTGATAATGGTGTGCTTACATACCACTCTGATGAAATTGATCATGATTTCTTTCAAACGTGGTATGAAATGCTTTATGGAATCAAGCTTCATAAATGGTATGACGAAAATCAAACAAAACACGAAAATATAAATAAGCTACTAGCGTTAGTAGAGCATAAATCTCCCCAGCAACATGTAATGGTGATGTTAGATTTATCAAAGCTTCCAGAGCGAGAGAATAAATTTCATCAAAGTCCATTCCCTCATTATGTGATGCTAGAATCGAGAGAAAATGAAGAAGAGTGGTTTATGTATGACCCTGATTTTCGCTGGGAGGGGTTATTACCAAAGGAAAGAATTATAGCTGCCATCCAAGAGCCAACTGTCGGAGGAGGTTATTATTTTGATTCCGAGACGATCATTGCTCCAACTACAGAGACAGTTGAAGCCTATTTTAATACATGTATCAAGCTTCAACGTAATCCATTGACAGATGCCATTGCTGAAATTATTAATGAGCATACTGCAGAAAATAACAAAGAAAGTATCTCAAAACTTCCGGCTGCCATAAAACAATTGCCAGTTATAGCGATAAGAAAATATGCATATGAGCATGCATTTGCATATTTTTGGGAAGCACTTGGCCGTGCTGAGGAAGGCTTTGACACATGGTGTGATGAAATTGAGCATTTAGTGAAGGGCTATACAACAGTTCAATATCGAGTGATGAAACTTGCGATGACGCATGATCCATTATTAATAGAAGATATTTATGTGAAGCTAGAAGAACAAAATCTACTTGAGTTCAAGATCAAGCAAGGATTACAAGAATGCTTCCAAGCATGGTTAACACTACAGCACAAGAAAGAGGTCACGTTATGAAACTATCTATTTGTACAATCTCGTTTCGACATCATCTTCATTCAATAGATCAATTAGCTCACTTTGCCAAAGCACAAGGCTTTAATGGTATTGAGCTTTGGGGTGTTCATGCAAAGAACTTAGCTGATGATCTTCATTATGGAGCAGATTGGCTAAGATCCTTCGGTTTGGAAACGAGTATGCTTAGTGATTATTTACCATTAGAGGCACCGGTTGCTGAAATGATGGCTGAAACAGAGAGGTTATCTGCACTTGCAGAGCGCTGGGGAACAAATAAGATTCGTACTTTTGTCGGCAAGCAGGGCAGCTTAGAAACGAGTAAGAAGGAAAGAGAAGAACTCACTTTCAGACTTGAATTGATCTGTGATTATCTCGAGTCAAAAGGACAATACTTGCTTGTTGAAACTCATCCGAATACGTTGACAGATAATCTACCCTCAACCATACAGTTACTCGAAGAAACGAACCACTCAAGCTTACGAGTTAACTTTGACGTTTTACACGTATGGGAATCAGGGATGGACCCAATTGTCGCCATGAAGCAACTTCGTCCTTATATTTCACATTTTCACTTGAAAAATATTGCCTCTCGCACACAACTGGATGTTTTTGCTCCACACAATGTCTATGCTGCATCAGGGACTCGAGAAGGGATGGTTCCATTATTTGAAGGGGCCATTGATTACGGTGAATTCCTAGCAGAAATAGATTCAAATAGGGAGATAGATGCCTCACTAGAATGGTTTGGATCAAATGTAAAGAGTGTTTTAACAAAGGATATACAGGATATAAAGAAGGCTTTACAGCCAGTGCAAATTTAGTATAAGGCTATAGAAAATCCCAAGGAAAACATTTGTCGTCTTTCCTTGGGATTTCCTCTTTATATTGGGGTTATTAAGCGATACGTCTGGAGAGCTACTGATTACAAACGATCAGTTTTCAGAGCTTCCATACTTAGCTACATAGAAATAATTTTGGTTGCTACCGTTTGCTGAAATACTTGGTCATGCTCTACAAACACCATTGTAGGATTAAAGCTCTGGATGAGCTCTTCAATTTGTAGACGGGAATAGATATCTATAAAGTTTAATGGTTCATCCCAAATATATAAATGAGCTTTCTCACATAAACTTTTGGCAATAAGTAGTTTTTTCTTTTGCCCACCTGAATAATGAGCAATATCCTTCTCAAATTGAATTCGATCAAAATCCATTTTACGAAGGATGGATTTAAATAATGTTTCATCAATGCCATGCTCTTCAATAAAATCCGATAATGGTCCCTTTAAATGGGAAGTATCCTGCTGAACATAAGATATAATAATACCTGAGCCTACATGGATGGTACCCGTATGCTGTATGTCGTTTCCATGAATGAGTTTTAAAATACTACTTTTACCGCTTCCATTTTTTCCATCAAGAACAATACGATCACCCTGTTCAACTTTAAAGCTTAATGGTTGATTAATCATGTTGTCATCATATCGAACAGATACATCAGTCAAAGTAATAAGTTCCTTTGACTGAAACGCCAATGGCTCTAGTTTTAATGACTCCGTTTTTTCTACATTTTTTAGTAATTTTGATTTTTCATCGATTGCTTTTTGCTGTCTTGATTCAATGTGCTTCGATCTCTTCATCATCTTAGCTGCCTTATGTCCAACAAACCCTTTATCTAGCTTAGAACCTGAATTCGTCGTCCCATTTTTAGAAGCCTCGACTTGATTGGACCAGCCTGCCGAACGCTTCGAGGAATGTTTTAATCTTTCAATGTCCTTTTGTAGACGATGGTTTGTTGCTTCCTCATGTTCCTGCTGTCTATCAAAATTTAACTTCCATGAAGAATAGTTACCACTTTGAACGTCAATATTGGCTCGATTGATGGAAAGGATATGGTCCACACAGCCATCTAAAAACGTTCTATCATGCGAAATTAAAATAAATCCTTTTTTCTTCTTTAAATAATTAGCGACAATTTTTCGTGCATCTGTATCTAGATGGTTAGTCGGCTCATCAATTAATAGAAATTGACCCTCCGTCAAGAAAAGGGCAGCAAGCAAAACCTTCGTTTGTTCTCCGTTCGATAATGTATAAAAGGGGCGATACATAACCTCAGCATCTACATGTAGATATGATATTTCACGAAGATACTCCCAATCCTCTGCCTGCGGGCAAATCTCCTCAAAAATTTCATACGTATATTTGTTTCGATCTGCAACAGGGTAGGGGAAATAAGTAAAATCTACTGAAGCATTAATTTTTCCACTATACTCATATTTCCCTAATAATAACTGAAAGAATGTTGACTTCCCTCGACCATTTCTACCGATAAATCCTAGTTTCCAATCCGTATCTAATTGAAAGTTAACACCTTCAAAAATAGGATCAAAGCTACCTGGATAGGAAAATGTTAAATTTTGAACTTGTATCATTGACATGATAACTCCTCCTTTGTATAGCAATACTTTTTTTCTTTTTTTTATACAAAGTCGGCATATCCATCTGGAATCCATGTCTCCGCATAAGTAGGATGGATATTAACGACTTATACGGAGATTTACATGTGTAACAATTGTATCTAAATCGCTCATTTTCCACACTCCTTTTTAGGATTTTGATGTAACTATGAGAGAATAAAAAAACCCCCCCAATTGTCATTGGAAGGATTAGTCGGTTACTGGTATTGATAAAGGACTTTTTTGCCATAGGAAAATGACGAAAAAAGTATAAACTGATTGATAAAAATGGACAGACTAATCCTATATTTTGTAGTTTGAAGTGATTGATTTCAACTTAAAATATAGTTTAGTTCATCATTGTTCATCCATCAGTCCTCTCATAATTGTATATTCATCGTACCAAATTTTTTCTTGAATTACAAATCAGCCTATTGTTCGCGTAACAATAGATGCGGCACAACACGAATATAAATGATTTCTCCTATAATTTCGACAATCGTTTGTGTAACGATAATAGCAGCCACTACTGTATGTATTGGATCTGGTAAAGATAGGGCCAAGGGTAGAACGACAAGCGAATTACGTGTTGAACCACTAAAAATTAAAGCTCGACCAGATGCAAGATCAAGTTTGAATCGTTTGCCAATAAATTTTGAAATAACTGGCATGATAAGCATAAATGCCATGTAAACGGGAATGACCTTAACAATCAAATCAATGGATGTCGATAATTTCCCGATTTGTGAAGCGACAACAACAAACAGCGTCAATGCCATAAAGGGAACTGGTAGCCATGCAGAAAATTGAATGATTGTATGACCAACTACAGATTTTTTAGCAAATAGCTGAGCAATAATTGCAATGACTAATGGGATGACGATGAGCTCCAAAAATGCCTCTAGAAAAGGGCCCGCTTCAACTATTTCCGCTGCTTCATGCCCAATAAATATCCACAAATAGAAAGGTAGTAATAGCATTTGGGTCATGAAAAGAATAGGTGTCGAAATCAGCATGGCTTTTTCATTTCCACCACCGAGAGCTGTAAAAACAATGACATAGTCAATACAAGGTGTCAGTAATACCAAATAGACACCAAGTAATAAGGGTGGGTGGTTTGGTAAAAATAAAGTTAATAGCCATACAACAATTGGTACCGCTATATAGTTGACCGTTAGCAATGCCCCCAAAAAACGACGATTAGCAAAAGCTTCATTTAAAGAGCTGAAAGGAATTTGTGAAAACATGCTGTACATTAATAGCGCAATAACAAAAGAAAGGGTAATGTCCAAGCGCGTGCCTATATTAGGGGCAAATAACCCTATAGCTCCTGCCAGTAATAAAACGAATACATATAGGGAAATCTGATTTTTTTCTAATGCTTCTTTTGAAATCATTGTAATTTTACTCCTATTTATTAAACCTAGCTGACAAACTTAGGGTACCATACAATATGAGATTGGAACTATAGTTCTTGTTATTTTACTTAGTGAAAATTGCTATAAGACGGGTAGCCAAAAGGTTGATACACTCCAAACCATACTGAGAGAAAAATATTGTTCCTATAAAATTAGGTGCAAAATCCCCAAATTGTGTTCCTTTGGGTGCACCATCCTTTCGCATATTGAAAAATTTATAAGGCTCCATAAAACCACCTACTACTAGTGGATAATTAATGAGTTATGTTTAGGAGGTGAAGTTGTTTCAGTATCTAAAATTAAAATCATCGGCAGGGGGGATTAGTTTCCCCTTATTGTCTTACATACTTCAAGTTGGTTATCTTAAAAAACGACATATATCTAAAACTTAATTATTTTTAAATACGAATTAACATTTTTAATTTTTATATATAAAAAAATTAATTTGTGTAATTTATTTTTTAAATTATTTGGTGTATAATCAAATCAACCTAAAGAAAGGAATTTCATTATGGCCTATCAAGTGATCACAAATTGTCCTGTTTGCAGTAAAACTTTAAAAATTACAAAGTTGCAGTGCTCTCACTGCCACACTACGATTGAAAATGAATTTGAATTATCGAAACTGGCATCCTTATCAAAGGATCAGCTTCATTTTGTGGAAGTATTTTTAGCGTGTAGAGGGAATATTAAAGATGTTGAAAAAGAACTTGGAATTTCCTACCCAACGGTTAGAGGAAAGCTAACAGATATTATTTCATCCCTCGGATATGAGCAGAAGAAGAAGAAAAATGAAGTAGATCAAAAGAATGTTGTTACTCTGCTAGAAAATGGCGAAATCACAGCAGAAGAAGCCATTAAGCTTTTAAAAGAAGAATAGGAGGAATAAATCATGAAAGAGGAAATTGCACGAGTATTAACGATGGTTCAGGAAGGGAAAATTGATGCAGAAAAAGGTTCTGAACTAATTCAAGTATTGCAAGATAAAGATGACGCGGGAAATAAGCTTTTAGATAAACCAGCTAAATATTTAGATAAAACATTAAAAGTTCGTATTGTATCAACCGAAAATGATAACGTCACTGTCAATTTACCTATCAAGTTGGTCAAGGTAGTATTAATGGCTGGACACAGTATCGCAGCTAGTATTCCACAATCTGAAAAATATGTGAAAGATCTAGATATCAGCCTTATAATGGAAGCCATTGAAAATGAATTAGATGGCCAAATCGTTGATATTAAATCGGCAAACGGGGATTCCGTTTCTGTGTTCATTGACTAGTGACTGACTGATGATACATGTCAAAGTGAAAACAAAGGATGTTCGACTTAACATCCCCATCCCATATGCGATGTTAAACATTGTTATTTCCATTTTGTCTTCAACATTATTCCAGCGTAATATAAACAAATGGACAAAAGAATACTTTGAAAGAAAAAAACTGGACTTTACCTTGCCGCCAATAGACAAAAAAACACTCAAGCCCATTGTCCAGGAGCTGAAGAATTATAAAGGGATCGTACTAGTTGATGTCAAAGCACAGGACGGTACAGTGGTAAAAGTTAAACTATAATTTATTGAAATACAACCACTTACAAGTGAAATAGTAGGTGGTTTTTTTGCATTTGCAACCGTCAATCAAGTCATAATGCTAATTGTAATACATGTCGATATAGGGAAGGTAATTTATACACCATTTAGTTTGAAAAAATTTATCCGAAAAGCCAGAAGTTAAAGAAGACACCTATTGATAGAAGGTTTATGTTTCTAAAACATAACATTTATACCTAATATAAAGAAACGTTATTGAAAACACTTGGAATTAGTTGGTATATTTTTTTGTATATTGATAATTTTTAGAACTATCATATTGATTGGAGGCCGAAAAAATTAAGAAGAATCTTTATTTATTTGTTTGGCTTTATTTTGTTTTTTCCTTGTTGCTTGCAATTTAAATAAACAAGATGATAATGAAAAGTCGACGGTTATTACGAAGGTTAATGGTAAAGAATTCATGCTGCAGGAGATAAATCCTGGTAATTTCGGTGAATATTATATAGTACTTTAGATGGATAATGACGGGAAATTCCACCTAGAATCGACCATCTTGGTTAAAAATCTCTCCACTGATGATTGGGAACAATTAGTTTTTTATTTTATACCTAATATGTTTACAAAAGCTGTCTCACCCGAGCTAGAACAGCCATCGACCGTTGCGTTTCATAACATTACAATTGATGGAAAAACGGCAACTTACACACTTGAAAAAGATACATTAAATATTCAAATTCATGAAAAGTTGACACTTAAACAAGAAATGAAAGTTCATTTTTCCTATGAATTCACTTTGCCTGATGAATGCTTTAGATTTACGAAGAGTAATAATAATTATATTTTATGAATGAATCGCCATTGGCAATATTTACAGCGGCTGCTGAGGATTTGTTTGACATGATCCGTACACACCCGTTTGCTGCAAAAATGTTTGTGCTAATGGAAAATGCACAACATCTTGATTCCTTATCGGAAGATTTAAAAGAAATTCTTACGGAAGCAGATAAATTAATAAAAAAGAGTATTCTGTTAATAGAAAAGGGGCAATTGCTAGGTGAAATTAAACAGGGAAATGCTGAAGCGCTTGCGGTAGCATTTTGGTGTTCTATACAAGGAATCACCCAATACATTGCGCTGCATCCTGAAACTCTTTGTCCCAATTCAAGGTGGGTTATTTCAATTCTTGAAAACAGGGAGGCGGATTGATAATGAAAACTAAACGGAACTTAATAATCTTTATAGTTGTTGTCTTGCTATGTGGCTGGCTTGGTGTTTTTGTAGATCATTTCATCTCTGAACAGCCTAAAGGTGACACGCTTGGGATGGGCATTTGGCTAGTATTTCCGTTGCTGACAACTATACTGTTACGTGTCTTTGCAGGAGATGGGTGTCGAGATATAGGCTTATTACCTAATTTGAAAGGTAACATAAAATGGTATATTGTCTCGTTCCTGATTTATCCTGTAATAACTTCTGTAGTTTTATTAGTAAGCTATATATTTGGCTGGATGGATTTTTCGGATTTTAATTTAGATGTATTAATTTCAGTTTTTGTTGGTGGTTTACTGCTCCAATTTGTTAAAAACTTTTTTGAGGAATCCGTTTGGAGAGGTTATTTGACAAGTAAACTTTTAACGTTAAAGGTAAATGATTTTTGGTTGTATTTTATTGTTGGTGTTGTTTGGGGAGCGTGGCATATTCCGTATTTTTTAGTGTTCTTATCAGAAAGTGATATCTTCAGTGTAATTCCTGTAAATAGGTGGCTATTTGCGTTGATAGGTATTGTGACGATGATTTGTTGGACAGTCATGTATACAGAAATTTATTTAATGACGAAAAGTATTTGGCCACTTGTCCTTATGCATATGACAGAAGATGCGCTTGTGAATCCACTTATTCTTGATGGATATATCAAAATTACTCAGGGAAAAGAATTTCTTGTTTCTCCAACGGCAGGCATTATTACTACAATGCTTTACCTAATGGTAGGGCTTTTATTACGAACTAAGCGAAAAAAGCTGGAGAGAGAACTTGTTTCAAAATCGACTACAACAGCTATCGTTTAAAAATTTTAGCGATGAAAAAAGTTCTAGAAGCCGTTAATCTAACAAGGTTTCTAGGATTTAAAGAATTCTTGGGTGGGGAAGGTCTCCTTACTTACGACAGTTCTTTTATATCGGAAGAATGTTTGCTACTAAATTCAACTTTTTCTTCTTTCTGCTCATAATCACATAGAATCATTGTATATTGTTCACCATTCACAATCACTTTGCCTTCTTATTTCTTTCGCCAATGGCTGGCTTGTAAATCATGTTTTTAACCATCACCCTATACAACTCCATATAGAAGATGGTTATTTATTGAAATAATCATCTTCTATTGTTATGCTGCAGATCTTTTACAATAAAAGCAGATGCACTATTTTATTTAATTGTAATTTTATATCCCGTCGTATAGGACTGAACAGCTCGTGTGGTAGTTGCCTTGTGAAATCCGATAAAGGGCTTAGGGCAAATAGTTTCTCAACATTCGTATCCGCTCATGAATTGCGAACAAAAAAATCATTGAGAAAGAAAGTGAAGAACATTAAAATGAGTCTATTAGTTGAAATAACTTCAAAATTGAACTATTCTAAAGGCGGTGATACGAATGGCAAATACACAATCACATGAAGCAATTTTATTTAATACCATAATTTCTACCGCTGTACAAGATGAACTAAAGCATGAGTTAAAACGATTAGGCTATAATGACTTAGCCCCAAGCCATTTTATGCTGTTATACATTGTGTACAAAAATGGCGGACGCATACAAATTAAATGTATTTGTGATACAATGCTCAAACAAAAATCAACCATTACTGAAATGATTATCCGTTTAGTCAAGACTGGTTATCTTGTAAAAGAGGGAAATAGCGAGGACAAACGAGTAATGTATGTCGTTGCAACTAAAAAAGCACTGGATGTCCAGACATATTTTGAAGAAATTTTTGATCATCTTACAAAGAAAATGTTTCATGGATTCAGTGAAGAGGAAAAAGCTACCTCTTTTACTTTACTCCAAAAAATGTTAGGTAACTTAAGTTAGAGCAGATATGTTCTAACTTTTATTCCCCCTTATAGTTCATAATTGAACTATTTGTTTTCTATCAGCGGTTTTTGCCCCATCAAAACGATGATTTATGTTCTTTGGTAGGAATAAGTGAACTATCGTTATCATGGACATGTGAAAGAGATCAAATGCCCTTAAATTATAGATATGAAACTGAAGGCTTAGGTAAATCAATAGCACGATAATCGGATCATTGAATCGTCGATGGGAAAATTGTTGGGCTAGGGGCGTCAGAAATGCTGATTTATGAAGCGGAACCCTCAAGCATCTATTAAAAAATTGAAGAAATGAGAGATAATAATGAAGGATTATTTAGTGAAAGGTTTAGCATATAACGGACAAGTTCGGGTTATAGCAGCAAGAACAGTCGATACAGTAGGGGAAGCTCAACATCGACACTATACATGGCCGACCGCATCAGCAGCATTAGGACGTTCAATGACTTTCGGCGTGATGCTTGGTTCTATGTTAAAAAATGAAGACAAATTAACGATTCGTATAAATGGTGGGGGTGATTTAGGTACAATCCTTGTTGACGCTAACGCAAATGGTAAAGTACGAGGCTATGTAACAAACCCGCAAACACATTTTCCCCTAAACAGTATTGGGAAATTAGATGTTAGAAGAGCCGTAGGAATAGATGGTATGGTAACCATTTCAAAAGATATCGGTCTACAACACCCCTTTGTAGGACAGGTACCTATTATTTCAGGGGAATTAGGAGAAGATTTCACATACTATTTAGCACAGTCTGAGCAAATTCCTTCTTCCGTTGGGGTAGGAGTTATCGTTAACCCTGATAATACAATCCAAGCAGCAGGGGGCTTTATTATTCAAGCATTACCTGGCACGGAGGCAGAAATTATTGAAGAAATTGAAAAACGTTTAGAAAATATTCCAACGATTTCAGCAATGGTACGTGATGGACTAACACCAGAAGAAATCCTAACAATGGTTGTAGGAGAGGGGAATGTAAAAATTCTCGAAACACAAGAAGTCCTATTCCAATGCACTTGCTCAAAAGATCGCTCAACGAATGTGCTAGTGAGCTTAGGTAGCGAAGAACTCCAAGATATGATCGATACAGATGGGCAAGTAGAAACACAATGTCATTTCTGTAATGAAACGTATCTATTTGACAAAAATGAATTAGAAGCAATGTTAGAACAAGCCGTTTAATCTTTAAATTTATAAAAACACCTCCTTTGAATGTGATATCCAAAGGAGGTGTTTTTTCTACAATAGCTAAAGTTTTGGCATATGTACAAGCATTTTAGATTTTTCATCCCCCTATTTCTGTAAATATAGGTCTATTTTTAATCAGCTTTGCTCTGTTATCCATTTTCATAATAGCATTGTTAAGTGGGTTGGACCGTATTCGCAAGGTAAACAAAAAAGGAACTGACTCCAGTTCCTTTTTGTTTGCCTAAAATTTTTTGATTTAAACTTAAACAGGTTCTTTATTAAGAAAAACATTTTATTATATGATTAGCTAATAGGATTTGAAGGAGTATGATGAGATGGAAGAAAAGAAAATAACATGGTTAGAACTTTTTTATGATTTGATTTTTGTGGCAGCTGTTTCAACTGCCACTAATGTATTACTACATGTTGAAAAAGGTGAAATTCGCCCAGAGTATTTTTTGAAGTTTGTTTTAATATTTATCCCTATCTGGTGGTCTTGGGTAGGACAAACATTGTTTATTAATCGTTTTGGACAAGATTTTTTACACCAAAGGATTTTTACAATATTCCAGATGCTATTTGTCCTGATTATGACATCTAGCTTATCGGTTAACTTTGATCAATACTATTTGCCATTTGTAATTGGCTATATTGGATTAAGAGCCCTTACAGCGGTCCAATATCTAGTTGTTCACCGTTTTGAAGAAGGCAATAGAAAGGACGTTGCTCACTATTTAGGCACACGTTTTTGGATTGGCATAATCATCTCCTGTTTTTCTATCTTATTTGATTCATGGATTCGCTATAGCATATTGTATATAGGCATTCTGATTGATATCCTTGTACCTTTTTGGGGACGTAAATATTTGGTGAAGGCTCCGACTAATACATCTCATTTATTAGAACGTTTTGCTTCATTGACATTAATCCTTTTCGGAGAATCAGTTGTTAGCACCTTGTATGTGCTGCAGCCACAAAAAGGGGATTGGGATTCTATTTTATTTTCAATCATCTCGTTTATTTTAATTGTTTCGATGTGGTGGCAGTATTTCGAAAATGTAGAAAAGAAAGTGGACAAATCAATCGAAACATCTGGTCAGACCATTATTTATGGCCATCTTTTTGTATTAATGTCTTTGAGCATGATTGCCGCTTCCATCAAGCTTCTGTTTTTAAATGAGGTTCGTTATTCATTTGATTTATATTTTATATTCGGCTCTGTATGCCTATATTTCATGACAACTACTATAGTTTTTCATCAGTATAGGTTTAAACAAGATCGTTTAACGCTTTATCATTTAACATTATTTATTGGGATCTTAGCCACTTTCTTTATCATTAATTTGATAGTAGAAGTCCCAAACGTTGTCATCATGGGAGAGTTGACGTTGTTTTTTATCATATACGCTAAATTAACAACGGCATGAATAAAATGCTATAGATCTAAAAGACATGCTTATTTAAGTACTAAACGAAAGATGTCTAGGAATATCTTTGTTCTAAAAATTTTTAAAAATAATTCATTTCGTTTTTGACCTCTGCTGGCTATAGCCAATTAATTCAATAAGCATAAGGCTATGAATGATGATCATTCATAGCCTTTTTAATTTTATCGATAATGTAAGCCTATACAATTTTCTAACATCATTTATGGCTTCTAATTTATCGAGAGGGCTTCTGACGTCCAGTAGCGAAACCATTCTAGAATCTTCTAACCACTACCAAAATGAAAGCTAAATCAAAGATGACATAAAAATACAATTTATACTGTGACATTAAAGTAAAAGATACATCGAAATAGTCATAAAGGATACGGCATATATTGAATTTTAATGGAGATGAGCTACCATCTTTTTTAATGATTCAATGTAAGAAGTAGACCAGACAAAATGAATAATGAGGATCAAAAAGAACAATGACTTTTTATAGATGAGGAGAAAGGTATGACATATTTTAATAGTGTGTTGATATTAGGAACAGGACCAACAGCCATTCAATTAGCTGTAAATTTTAAAAGTCATCTTAATAGTAAAGTAGCCATTGCAGGTCGTGAATCTATACGTTCTAAAATTTTCTTTGAAACTATCGTTCAACATCAGCTTGCACTTCAGGTTTCTATTCAAAATACACAACATCAATCTGTTGCAGGAGAATGTACAATTGATGGATTATTTAAAGGGTACCATACAATATACGGTAATTGGGATACAGTTGTACTAAGCGTTACTTCAGATTCCTATATTACTGTATTAGAACAAATAGATATCAAAGTCTTGAGAGAAGTTAATTGCTTTATATTAATTTCACCAACGTTCGGCTCTAGTCATTTAATTACCAATTTCTTAAAGAATGTATCTCCACATGCTGAGGTCATTAGTTTTTCAACTTATTATGGAGATACTAGATGGTTGGATGACATTCCTTCCAATAAAGTTGTGACAACAGGGGTAAAGAAAACGGTTTACATCGGATCCACTCAAGCAACATCAGAAATAATAGATGAACTTTGTACATTATTTAATCGTTTGGGAATTCAATTAAAAAAAGTACCATCTCCGCTCGAAGCAGAAACAAGAAATATCTCTTTATATGTACATCCTCCTTTATTAATGAATCATTTTTCATTACAAGCCATATTTGATGAACAAAACACGCGAAAATATGTGTATAAACTTTATCCTGAGGGTCCTATCACGTATACAACAATCCGTCTTATGCTAAATTATTGGAAAGAAATGATGGCAGTTGTGAATTATTTTCATATTCAACCTCTTAATCTATTAAAGTTTATGGTGGATGATAATTATCCTGTGCATCCGGAAAGTATTGATAGACAGGAAATAGAGAATTTTAATCAGCTGGAGCCCATCCATCAAGAATATTTGCTCTATATTCGTTATGCCTCTTTGTTAATTGATCCATTCTCTAAACCAGATCAAGATGGAAAATACTTTGATTTCTCAACAGTGCCTCTTAGGAGGATTTTTATTAATCAAAATGGCGAATGGGATGTTCCTCGAATGCCAAAAGAGGATTATTATCGAGTGAAAATCATACAAGGGATTGCCAAAGCGTTGAAATTGAAAAGTCCGACGTTTGATGATCTTGTACAAACCTATGAAGAAAAACTGCGACAAGTAGTTGCATCCTCAGACCTTAAAACTTATTCAGATGCCTTTCAAGTAAAATCTTTTTCACAAGACATCAAAATGATAAGCAAGGAATTAATGTCAAATCCAAATACAAAAGAGTGATAATTATTTTGGCAAATTATACAGAGACACCTTCTTTAAAAGATGTATAATTATGTAAAAATATTTTTATTAGGAGAGAGGCTATGCATAACTTATCTGGCAAGGTTATTCTCATCACAGGCGCGAGCTCAGGTATTGGGCTTGCTACCGCCGAGTTATTGGCGGCTCAGGGCGCTAAAGTAATTATTCATTATCATACAAATATGAAGGGGGCCGTGGAGGCTGTCCAACGTATTCATGAAAAGGCTGGAGAGGCGATTGCCATTCAAGCTAATGTTAAGAATAGAGAAGAAGTAATTACAATGGTTGAACAAGCTATTTCCTCCTTTGGCACAATTGATGTGTTAGTGAATAACGCAGGTGGTGGCATCCGCCAAAGTACATTTATGGATATGAGTGAGGAGCTTTGGGAGGAAACGTTTCAATTAAATGTCACTAGTGTTCTCCTATGCTCCCAAGCTGTATTAACATATATGATTCCCGTAAAATCCGGAAAAATCATCAATGTCTCTTCAGCGGCTGCACGAATTGGAGGGGCAGGGGAAAGTATCCATTACGCATCTGCAAAAGGGGCCATAAATACAATGACCATTGGCATGTCCAGAGAGCTAATTGACTATGGAATTATTGTGAACGGGGTAGCGCCTGGAATAGTAGAGACACCTTTTCACGATAAATTCGCTCCTGGCGATCATCGTCTTGAGCGGCTGTCTACTACTGTACCTATTAAACGGGCTGCAACAGCTAGAGAAGTAGCAGAAGTTATTGCCTTCCTTTCTTCGGATGCCGCCAACTATATTCTAGGTGAGATTATAAATGTTAGTGGTGGAAGATAAATAATAGAGTAGATAACCGTGATAATCCATCATCCATCTGGACTAATTTGGTTAGGTAATAATGATGGATTTATATTTTTTGGAAGTGAGCAAAATGAGGAATTTAAAAATGAATTAAACGATTTCATTGACAATATAATTATTCCAGCAGCAAAAAAAGTGCAACTAAAATGGTTTGAAGGCGTTGGCAATCATGAAAAATGGAATC
This sequence comes from Lysinibacillus sp. A1, assembly GCF_000801965.1. Taxonomy (NCBI): domain Bacteria; kingdom Bacillati; phylum Bacillota; class Bacilli; order Caryophanales; family Bacillaceae; genus Lysinibacillus; species Lysinibacillus sp. A1. The sequence goes on along the minus strand of NZ_JSZM01000035.1, from coordinate 47,753 downwards.
CTATTATTGCAAGCGTTTTTGAACATCACCATTTAGGGAGCTGGCTTCAAAGAGTTTACACTTTACAGCAGGGTGATTATAAAGGGGACACTGTACCAATAGTGAATCATGAATATGAACTATGTAAAATCTCTGCTTCACTTCTTGACAATAAGGATCACTCAATCCATAACATCGTTTTTTTGCAATCCAAAATAGAAGCGTTTTAGTCTTCAACTGATATTTTCCTCAGCAAGGGCATGGGCTATTGTATCATTCATCGACAAGAGATTGTGAGTACATGTATTTCAGGCTTTGTTGCTGCAAATGTACATGGCATAGATATCGAAACGATAGAGGCTCACCAAGGAAAAAACTTAGCTCAAACACTCTCACACCATTATGTTCAAGAATGTTTAAAGAATAATTGGATTGCCTATTGGGATTGTATGGATATGAACAAGCCTTCTATTGCAATTGCAGAAAAAATAGGGTTCCGAAATATGTTTCATTTTACTGGCTATGAATTTTCTTTTTAACTTAGATAGAAAATGATGAAGATTTTTAACTAGAATCCACTTTCAAAGTGGATTCTTATCATGTTATCGGAATATGAAAAACAGGAATAATTCAATTAAAATAATAGTCAAAGTTCCTAAACCTACAAAAAGTATCTTTTTTTGGATTTCATTTTCATCCGTACTTATTTTACATACCGAACAGCTTAAAGCTACCCTCGAAGGATTGACCATTGTCATTAACGAAGAACTTACATTTTGCGAACATGCCACTAGAATAGGAGACATTCCTATATGTAGGGCTGTTTCTGTTTGTAATCTAATGAACATCGTATTTGAAGCGGTGTTACTTCCTGTTAAAAAGCCACCAATTGCACCGATTAAAGGTGAAACAAAAACATAGAACTGACCAAAGGATTGTGCCGCTAGTAAAGAAAGTAACTGAATCATTTTTGCCTCGGACATGATCTCAGAAACAACTACATACAAAAAAGTTGTTATGATAACTGGATAGCATTTTTTGAAAGTCGACATAATACTTTCACTTATTTCTAAAACCTGTAGTCGATAGAAGAAAATAGTGAAAATACACACGATACATAGAAAAAAGCCAGGAGAATACAAAATGGATAGTTCAAAATTATATTTTTCAATCGTTAATAGGAATGTCCTTGATAAATAATTTTTTAGAGGAATAACCATTCTTGAGATAAATAAAAGGACTATTAACAGTAAATAGGGTGTTATATTTTTAATTGTATTTGATCCTTTTTCTAGTGAAGCCGTCCCATGCGTTGTATTCCTTTTTTTAATCATCAAAAAAATAACGGAGATGACCGTTAAAGATCCAAATAATCCTGCAAGCTCTACACTCACAAATCTATTGCATACCCAAACAGAAGCCCCTAATATAAATCCTACAAATAATACGGTGAATAGCCTTTTCTTCAAAGCTCTAAAGCCTACTCCTATGTAAACTACTAATAGGGCATAGTAAATATAAATGGGTAAACACATTATAGCACTGCCCATCCCCATTTTATCTAAATCTACATTACCTAATGTTGCCCCGATTATTGTTCCCATGGCGAGAGTTCCCCAAGGAATGATACATAAACTAATTAAGGCAATAAGAGATGACTTCATTGGACTAAATCCTAATGCAATAAGTAAAGGAGCTATGACAATGACTGCCAAACCAAAGCCACTAACAGATTCAATTAATGGGGATAGTCCTAATGCTAAAATGAGAATTTGAAAAATCTTATCATCGGTAGCTTTAGTAATAGAGGAAGCTATTCCATCAATGGCTCCCGCTTTATCCATTAAGTGAAACAAAAAAATACCGAAAAATAATATATAGGCGATAACGGACGTAGTTAGCGAGCTTTTCATGATCGGTTCTGTTAAATCAAATATGCTACTATGAAAGAAAGGGGATAGTGCAATAGCCGCTGTTAAAAAACAGGCTACTATTCCAGTAAAGATGGAAGACTTTTTCAAAACAAAAATCATAAACATAATACTAATTAAAGGTAGGATAGCAAGTAAAAATTTTAACAATTAAATCACTCCCTTTGATTTTATGATATTTTCCTATAGTGTATTTTTTTGTTCTATAGTGTATTATTTTACGTTAAAATCCGTAAAAGGGAAGAGTTTTTTGAATTTTAACTCATTTAAATTAAAGAATGGAGAAATACTAATGGAATTTGGAAAACAAGTAAATTTTATTAGAAAAAAAAGAGGCATGAGTTTACAGGAGCTTTCAGCGTTGAGTAAAGTGAGTACATCTATGCTATCCCAAATTGAACGTGGCGGAAAAAACCCAACAATTACTGTAGCTTGTCAGATTGCGGAGGCTTTAAATACCACTTTATCGGCATTATTAGATTCGCAAGAAACTAGAGAAATAGTAGTGATAAGAAAAGAAAATAGGCCCGTGTACTTTGATGAAAGCTCTGGTTTTCAGAGGCATTTATTGTCTCCGTCCTTTCCGTCAAGAGGAATTGAATTTGTCAAAAATGTAATTTCACCCCTTTCAGAATCTGGAATATTCCCAGCCCATCAATCTGGAGTAAAAGAATACATATATGTGGAAAAAGGTAGCTTAAACGTGGAACTATCAAAAGGGGCTTATAACGAGCAATTAAATGAGGGGGATTCATTCTTTTTTGAGGCAAATACGGAGCATAGATTTATCAATGAGACGGATTATGAATGCATTTATTTTTTAGTTATTGATTCAACTCAGAGTAAGAATGGTAGTTGAACTGCCATTTTTAGATGTCTTATTAATAATTGATCCATTGAGGACTGTCAAAAGCAGTCCTTTTATTTATGTCGTTTATAAATGTACCAGTTACATTAAAATCTGTTTTAAAAGCAGCACACACTTGCTCATTACTACTAAAATAACAATCTAGAAATACACAACAAGAAAAATACTTAGAATGGTTAAAGAGTTCAGCTATTATAAAGTAACTAAATTTTATAGTTTCATTTGCTATCCATCCAATAAATAGCCGTCTTTTTATTCGTACTATTCACAACCTTTAAAATACAAAAAATTGAAAAAATATCCACGAAGCATTATCATAGTATTCTAAAGACTTTCACAATTAAAGGCGAGGAGGATGCCAGTGTTAAAAGCGTTAAAAGTAGGTCTAGTGATTGAGCGAGCGAATCGAAGAAATTTAGTTGCACTAATTGCTGTTGTAATGATCGTTTTTGGCTTTATGTTTTATATAAAGGCGCAAGCCGTTGGTAATCAGCTTATTGAGAAAAAGGGTGATTATTATTCAACACAGGCTATACTATCAAAGTTTCAAGTGAAGGATGCTTCAGAAACAGGTGATGGTAGCGACATATTTAAAAATTTAACGAAGCAAAAAAGTAAGATTGCTTTGCAAATAGCCACATTAACGATGGACAGACAATCCATGTATTATGAGGCTTCACTTCAGCTTGCTGAATTACGACAAGAGGCATTCCAATTAGAAGGATACCAAGATATCGCAGAATTATTACCCTCTAAATTACAAAATTCGATGGACTATCTTTATTTTAAATGGATGAATGATGCGGGAAGGGATACAATAACCGACTTATTTCAATACATACCTTTCTTATTATTTTTCTTTAGTTACGTAGGTGCGGGCTGGTACATATTTATTAGCTTCCAAACAAGTTCTATTTTGCTAGATGATTTTGAGCATTCTAGTTTAATTCAAGGCTTCCCTGTTCGTTTTGATTCCTATATTTTATCTAAATGTATGATTTCTTTGTTAACCATCCTAACAAGCTTTTTACTCATTTTTATTTGCGCTAGTCCTTTGTGGATCGTACATGGACTTGGTAACCCACTGGATCCTGTAGGAATTTACGTAGGAGATGCTGTATTAATCTCTTCTGTCCAATATATCGCGATGAGCCTTGGCTATATGTTCGTCATCTCCATTTTCGTCATGCTGCTGTCGATTATATTAAATGTATTACTGAAAAATATGTATTTAACATTATTCGTACACTTTATCTTGTTCTTTTTACCGATGATTTTCCCATCTTTAATTAGTGTATTTCCTTATAATCCTTTCAATTTCATGAACTTCAATGATATTTTACGAGGCGTACCAGTAGATTTAGCACAGCCTGTTGATATTACGATGAATCTAGGATTATTTATATTGTTTATTTGTATTATTTTAATGTTATTCGCTATTAAAACGTTTTTCTCAACAGGCAAAATCAAACGGGCATAGGGGAGGTACTCATTAGCATGTGGAGTTATTTCAAATTTGAATTCAAACAATTTTTTACGAATAAGAAAAACGTAGCCATCTATTTTTTGCTTGCTTTTGCAACCTTCTTTTATGTGTTTAAAATAGCACCCGCATATAATCCGATTGAACAAGTTGAATATGAAGAAATTGAGGCTCGCTATTTAACACGGCAGGAATTTTTAGATTCGATGGAAGGTCAAAATATATATAGACTACATCCGTCCATCATCTTTGCAATTGATATATTTAAGCAAATTAATCCAATAGATAAAGCGAGATTAGAAGCATTAGATGAGGGGGATCTAAAAAAATATGCAGAGGTAACGCGTGATTGGTACTACTTTACGAATGCCATTACATACAAAAGTGATTCATTCTCCTATAACTCAAAGTATTTTATAAAAAAAAATGATTATGCAGAAGATGATGCCTTTTATGCTTATTTAGAGCAGGCAGCCCGTTATGATACGTATGCGAACGCAAAGTATGAATTATCAACGGAAATTTTCGAACAGCGGACAGCGCTTCAAACGTTCGAGCGTTTATTAAAGGGATTACTACCTGTTATTTTAATTGTGTGTGTACTACTTTTAGCCATTGATATCGTCACAAAGGATCGCCGTCATCCATCCATTATCAAAGGATTTCCAATTAGCGATTGGAAAAAGCTATTAGTGAAAATGGTTGTTGTCCTACTAGGGAGTTTAGTATTATTTGTACCCCTTATAGCTGGGCTCATTATTATAGGCTTACAATCCGGCTTTGGAAATTTCAATTTACCATCACCAATGTATGCTCCTCATCTCGATTGGCGTCAGGAAGGTAAATTTGAACCGATGACTTTAGGGATGTTTTTAGGACAAACCCTCATTCTGCTTTTAACTTGGTTTATGGTCATCATCAACGTAGTGCTATTGTGCAGTATCCTATTCCGTAACGAGATGATGAATTTCGCCATCGGCTTACTCCTTATTTTTGGGGAGAAGTTTTATTTCAGCCGATATGTTGGTTACTTTTGGGATATTCAAATCTACCCAACTTCTTACATTCAAGTCGGACAAATTGTTTCAAAACAACGAAATTTTTATTATATGAATGATTTTTTAGATTTCAATTTAGGCGTACAGTTGTTACTTGTCTTAGCTGTAGTCGTCATGTTATTCATGCTGCTTACTGTTATGAATAGACGTTATAAGCTAATTAAATAGGGGGGACACAGATGATTGATATTCAAAAAATTACTGTGCAATTTGCGAAAAAAACAGTGTTACATGATATTTCAATGACATTTGAGCAAGGAGAAATGATTGGACTTGTTGCACCAAATGGAACAGGAAAATCCACATTTATGAATGTGTTGATGAATTATGTAAAGCCTATGAAAGGGAAAGTAGTATTTAAAGATGGACTATGCTATTCGAATAAATCAAATGAAGTAAAAATTCATAGTTTTGTGTCGATGATGCCAGACCAAAGTGACTTGTATAATCACTTAAGCGGGCGCGAACATTTAAAAATGTTTGCAACAATGTGGCAATCTGATTTAAAACTTATAGATGAAACCATTGAAATATTGAATATGGGGCATTATGTAAATAAAAAAACAGGCACGTATTCCCTCGGTATGCGTCAGCGACTATGCTTTGCTATGCAAATAGTTACGGATACGGACATTATGATGATGGACGAGGTGATGAACGGACTTGATCCAAATAATGTGGAAATTATTTCGAAGATATTAGTAGAGAAAAAGGCGGAGGGAAAGGTTATTATTATTGCCTCACATTTACTCGATAATTTAGAGAAATATGCAGATCGAATTTTCTTGTTCAACGAAGGAAAACTAGTGGATACGAATCAAATAATAGAAGGCTTCAGTCAAGCGCATATTAAAACGATTCGCGTGAACAATATGGAGAGTGCAACTGAAAAACAACTGTCCGAGCTGTTTCCAAACATAAAGCTGCAAACACTTACAAATGGTATAACATTAATTCATTTACCAAGCTCTGAAGCCGCTTTATTAGGTTCACTTACATCTTTTTTAGTAGAGAGAAATGTAGTGGATTTTGCATTCGGAAAAGTGACACTAAATGATTTGTATTCTATGTATTATCATGAGTATAAAAATGTGACCTAGTTATTTGAATTTTATGCTAGATGATGTGGGAAGGTGTAATATTGAATGAAAACTAAAGGAAGATTTGAGTGAATGACGATAGATGTAGAACAGTATTTAAATAAGACTTTTCCTGGACTCACACTAACTCCTAGTCTTTATCAGCAATGGGATATTGGTATTCACATTGAGTTCGGGGCTGGATTTTATCAATGGAAAGATAATGGCCGTCTAAATCTAGCAAGGTTTCATTATGTATACCATCAAGCTTTGGCCGTTTTCAACGAAATTTTTTCGTATTCAGATGAGATTTTACTTGTGACAAATGTTTATCAGTATAAGCCTGCTGAAAGTAAGAAAAAGCGCATAAAGGTTTATAATCGTTATATAAAAAATAAAGAGTTAAAATACCATTTAAAACAACAAACCTTGCCGTATGTATTGGATGATGAGGATGTTTATATTTCACAATTTTCCTTAAAGTACCGCAAACAAGATATTCACTATGTATTACTTATCCAAGCAACTTGTAATGAAGATTTCCACTTAAAGCCTAAATTTGGTACAGGCTATAGCTATCCAGATGTATTTTTTATTAATTTGACGAAAAATGTTATCTTGTTTATTTATGATGATAGAGGTTGTGAGGTCATCGCGACAAATAAAGAAACGATAAAACCTTTAGGTCTAAAATTTAGGAACTGGATAGATAATTGATATTCGCAAATGAGAGGATCGTTACACATTCTTAATAGAACAAATGGATGCAGGAATTAATCAACATTAGCTTTTATGATTTTGCATCCATTCGATATGACAAGCAGAGGGTAGGAAATAATCACTTAGTGCTTTCTACGCTGGTTTTCATTCAAAATCATGGAGTTGCTACCCGCAGCTCTTTTTTTATAGGGCATTCCTATTAAAAGTCAGCTTATCGAAAGGAAGGTTCAAAATGAATGGGAGACGACAACGCTTGGCGAAATACGGCATTTGTTTATTATTTTCTATTAAACGGTACGACTGCTCAATTTTTGAAGGAGCGTAGCGTCTCACTTTTTGGTTGGATTACGCTAGAATTACCAGAGGATTTAATGTTTTATGAAGATGAACAATGTTTATTAGCAGCTTGCTCGCACGAAGGATTTTTCTGGGTGGATGAAAAGGTATGGGACCGTTTTTTATTAAGCTAAAGATGTCGCTTATTTAATTATTTTGTGTAAGCAATTCTTGTTACTTAATATAATGAAAAATAAGGGGGAGTACGTTATGTTATTTATACTGTTGTTTGTCATACCAGTATTAGGAGTTTTATATTTTTTAAATTTCACTACTTTTTTGAAGAAACTAATAAATGGAAAAAATACGTATAATCAAAATGTACTAGGAGCAGTTTTAACCTTTATGCTGATCTTTACAATCATGTACTGCTTTGCTGGACTCCATTAATGGTTTAACGAGAAAATACCGAAAGAACGAATACGTAAGCAACTCTTTTAAAGTAGTTGCTTACGTATTGTTAGTCATTCATAAATATCTCTTCTAATGAAGGTCGATTTGTTTGAATATCAAAAATGTCTGTATCAAATTTACATAAGGAATGCACAATGCTAGCAATATCAGATTCATCGCGTATTGCCACAGTAATGTGTTGATTATCCGAATAGTTAATCGTCGTCCAAGCTTCGATTTCTTCGCGAGCATGACGGTACAACGTGTCATTTTTAGGTAAGAGCTTAATCGTTGTTTCAATCGTTGTCTGAAATTGCTTTTGTAATTGATCGATGGTTCCTAGACCTGAAATAATGCCGTTTTTCATAATAGCAATCCGGCTGCATAGCTTTTCCACTTCATTTAAATTATGAGATGTCATAAAAATAGTTTTGTTTTGACTGGCTAATGTTCGTATGAATTTTTGCATCTCTAACGCAGATTCCGGGTCCATCCCCGAAGTAGGCTCATCTAGGAAAATTAAATCTGGATTTCCGATGACAGCCTGAGCGACGCCTAGCTTCTTTTTCATCCCGAACGAGAATTTTTTTGTTTTAACATGTACCGCATTCTTTAAGCCTACCTGCTCTAATAAATCTACACATTGTTGTTTAGTTACCTTGTGCTTTTGTAATTTTGCAAAAAATTGAAGATGTTCCAGAGCTGTATCATTGCCATAAAACTCGGTATAGTCTGGTAGAACACCCACTTTGTGTTTCACACGATCAAGCTGATTGTTAGGTACTCCTAAAATTCGAAATTGCCCACTTGTTGGAAGAACAATCCCTGTAAGCATATTAATGAAAGTTGTTTTCCCTGCACCGTTTCTTCCTAAGAAGCCAAAGATTTCTCCCTCCTGTACTTGTAAATCGATGCCCCGTACGACTAAATGCTTGTGATAGGATTTTTTTAAATCCATTGTTTCAATTACGGTCATTACAAATCCCTCCTATGAAGACTAAGTATCGAGACTCCTACCATAATAGCTGCAAATAACAGAACAACGAGCCATCCCCATGTTCCGCCCTCAAGCATATAATGATACGGAGTCATATATTTAATGATTTTTAACCACAGTTTTTCTGAAAAAAGGCTCCATAAACCGAATGTAGGAATAGCCATACTAATTAGTAATCCAATAAACATGGACATCGATCGCTTAGGAATGAGACAGGATAGTAGCACACATAATGATACGATGTACGCTAGCATCACAAATAAGCTACCGAATGTTTTAATATAAAATTCATGAGAAAAGAATGCGATTATACTGAATGACGCTAATAAGCAAATAAACCAGTATGAAAAAATTCCTAATAATTTGCCTACAATAATAGAAGATCGGGATGTTTTGGTGACTAGGAACCGAATTGTCCTACTTTCTGTTTCCCTATTAATGGTGTCGTGAAATAACGAAAAGATAAATAAAAAGCCCATTATATAAATTAGAAATACCAGTCCACTTACATAGCCAGCCTCAGCAAATTTAATGCCAGTAAGGAGACTGCTATTTGTGACAAAATCAGATAAATAATAGGAGACGGCAATAAAAATGCCAATCGTTATAAGTGAAAAGATACTGCGAAATGATTGAATAAACTCCTTTTTCCAAATAGCAATCATAGTGGTTCCTCCATAATAGAAATATATTTTTAACACTCTCTAGAGTATATAGGCTGATTTTTACGTAAGCCAAAACGGTAGATGACGTGTTAATAAACTTTTATAAGCGCTGTTTATGTTCTGTTTATATTCGCTTTGTAGTAGTGACAAACTAGCAGTATTATTCATTGGAAAAAACATGTTAAAATGAATTCCATGTTAGACGGGAAAGGACAGAATTTAAATATGAATTTACAAGATGTGGCCATTTTACTTGTTGATGATGAATCAGCCATTTTGGATATGCTACAAATGGTTTTAACGAAAGAGGGCTTTCGACAAATTGATCGTGCAAGTACTGCTCAAGAAGCGTTAAATGCGTGTAATAAGAAGCCATACGACATGATTTTATTGGATGTCATGCTGCCAGATAGGAGTGGCTTTGATATTTGTCCATTTATTAGGGAGACAACAGATGCCCCGATTTTATTTATTACAGCAAAAAACTCAGACTTAGAAAAATTAACAGGCTTTGCGATGGGCGGGGATGATTATATTACAAAACCATTTAACCCATTAGAAATAGTCGCTCGAATGAAAGCACAACTACGCCGCGTTAAATTATATGAGGAGGAAAGGCCACAGCACATATCTTCAAATACGTTCATTTACGATTTTGGCCGATTCCAGGTGAATGAGCGTGCAGGGGAATTAATAGTGGATGGACAAGTCATTTCTTGTCCCGCTCAGGTCTATCAATTACTACTCTTTTTTTGTAAGCATCCCAATCAAATTTTCACGAAAAGTCAGTTATATGAAGCTGTCTGGGGTGATCATAGCTTTGGGGATGATAATACGGTTACCGTACATATTGGCCGTATACGTGAGAGGATAGAAAAGGACCCGAAGGAACCTGAATTGTTATTAACCATTAGAGGGCTAGGCTATAAATTAATTCAAAAAGAGGGATTGGTATGAATCGAATTAGTCGTCGACTTGCCTTTACCTTTATTTCACAAATTGTTTTTGTATTAGTGGCTTTAGCAATAGGTACCATCATTTTTTTAGTGTATGTTGGATTACAGTTAGAAAATACACCTGAAACACAGCATATATCAAGTAGTAGCAATAGTACATTAAGGCAAATATTTTCAATTGAAAATGACCATGTGTCGTTAGATGCTAACAAAATTGCTGAAATAGAAAAGCGTGAGGAATGGCTACAAATAATCGATGCTCACGGAAATATGTTGGCCTCTTCCAAACTACCATCTGATGTTCCAACGCACTACGTACCTGGTCAATTAATAGCCTTTTGGCAAAAAAGCATCGCGTTCCCATACGAGCTCATTATTAGCCAGGAGGAGAAAGGTGGACAAACCTATTTTGTTGTAGTTGGTCAAAAATGCCCTGCACGACAGCTAGCAGAAAAACTTCCATTTGAATGGGATGGAAAGCGCCTTTCTCAGCAAGGGGAGCGGCTATTGGAAGAAGCGCATGGTACGCTAGCTATTTATTCAGCGAATGGGGAGATCAGCCAACAATACGGGCATGTGAAAAATCCTGAAGCAAAACTTTCACTCGATCATTTACTTGGGGATGAGGCTGATCATCTCAGAAATAATGGCAGCCAATATATATATTTTGATGCAGATAAACAGCAAACATGGGTCATTGAAGTACCATCCGCTGCAGTAAAGGTGGAGGAAGGTAAGCATAATACCTATTTAGGAAAAGCATTTCTTCTATATGGAGTAGCCCTTATTCTATTCATCATCGCCACAGCGTTTTGGTACGGTAAACGATTTGGACAACCCGTTCTCTATATTGTTAACTTTATTCAACGTTTGGCGGATGGTAATTATCATGAGCAAGAGGCTAAGAAAAAAGATAGGTCACTAAATCGTCGTGGCAAGAAGAAGCGGTCCTTCCGTTTATTTCGAGAAATTAATGATTCCTTGAATGATTTGAACCAGCAGCTCATGCAGAACGAAAAGCTTCGCAACCAAATTGAACAAACTCGCGAAGAGTGGATTGTTGGTGTCTCTCATGATTTGAAAACACCTTTATCTTCTATAAATGGTTATGCGCATGTCCTTGAATCAGCCCCCTACAATTGGGCACAAGAAGAGTTTCAGCAGATTGGGAAAACATTACGTGAAAAATCAACCTTTATGTCTGAATTAATCGATGATTTAAGCTTAACGTATCGCCTAAAAAACAATGCATTGCCCATGGTTCGTCAAACGCAAGAAGTAAACGAAGTCATTCGAAGAGCAGTTATTCATTTTATAAATGATCCGCAATTTACTTCTTATGATATTTCATTTCATGCTTCTGAAGAGCCGATATCATACCCTCTTGATATGAAATGGTTTACGCGTATTATTGATAATATGATTTCTAATGCTATTAAGCATAATCCGACAAATACGAAAATTGCTATTATTGTGCAGAAGGAAAACGATCATTACTTCACTGTTCGTATTCAGGATAATGGTATTGGAATGGATTCCTCCACGTTAGATCAACTATTTGAACGCTACTATCGTGGTACGAATTCAGAGGAAAATACAAGTGGTTCGGGGTTGGGCATGAGCATCGCTAAACAACTAACAGTAGCCCATGGAGGGGAAATAGCTGCTTCTAGTATTCCTGGAGAAGGTACTGTGATTGTATTAAAATTTTATTCATGATGGCAGTCCTGCCTTTTATGTCCTTAAATTTGGATATAAAGGGTAGGACTTGTAAATTTATTGTATTAAATCCGTCACAACTTGAACAATTAAGAATAAAAAAATGATGGGTAATATAATTTGAATCCATTTTGTTTGGATGTGGGGAATAATCTTTAAGCCTAAGAAAGAGCCAGCAATTGAGCCAAGCGAAACAGGAATAGCAATGCCCCAATTGAAAATGCCAGTAAAGTAATAAAAGAGGAAAGCGCCTGTACAGCTTGATAACGAAATCATTCTTGTTAATTCCACTGCTTTTAAATAATGGTGTTGTTTTTTTTAGAAATAGGTTATATTCATAAGTGCTGAGCCTGGTCCAAAACCTCCGTCATACATTGAAATTGCAAATGGAACAAGCTTGTTAATACGTTGTTCCTCTGTTTTCTTGACATCTTTTTTCTTGACATCTTTTACAATCCATTTATTACTGCGAAGAACCATTATAAATGCGAAAATTAAGCTTATACAAGCAACCACGTTCATAATTCGCTCCGATAAGAGGATTGCAAATATTGCACCCAAGACACCTCCTAAGCAAGAAACTATCATGATAGAAAAGTATTTTTTCAAAGATAAACGTCCTTTTATTACAAATCCTTTAGCTAATCAAACGGTCACCATGTATGAATTATCGAACGAAGATTTTATATATCGAGAACGAGGAAGCTCGACACTCGATTTATTGGAGTCCATTTTTTACACGTTCAATGCTCCATTACCTAAACTAGGACTTCAAATGCAGGGCTTGCATGAATCCATTAAAGTAGTGGAGTCAGGTTACGGTATGACTTTAGCTCCGTCCTACAGTGTGTCTGAAAGTATAACAAGTGGAAAATTAGCTCAAGTGTATATTGAGCAGGCAAATATTCAGCAAAGTTTATTTATTTGCTCGCGGAAATCCGATTTAATTGAGCAACCTTTTATACAATTCTTAAAAGATCATTTAAATGCTTAACTACTAAAACTGTGAAGATAATAAAAAAACGTACGTTAATAATGCTATATTTAATAATTGTTCGTGTTTTTAGTGATGAAATGCGAATTGTTCATCGGCTGGACACGTGTACTTTTTCGTAAAACACGAACATTATAAAATATCGGTTAATGAAGTGATTAGTAGGAAATACTTTGCAAAAACTAGTTGTCAGCTTGTACGATGAGCAATGGCTTCAACTGTTTATGGAAGAGGCTGAAAAACTGAATTTTATATTTAGAAATCATAGATATCTATCATATAGGTAGTACCTCTGTTCCTGGGTTAAGGGCTAAACCAATCATAGACATGATGCCTGTTGTGAAAGATTTTAATCTAGTTGATACATTCAATTTGGAGATGCGAAAAATTGGGAATGCTGCTAAAGGGGAAAATGTATAGCACAGCGTAGATACTTTCAAAAAGGTAGGGACAGCACGCATCACGCTCATTTCTATCAGGTTGGAAGCAGTGAAATCACAAGGCATCTGGCATTTCGGAATTATTTAACATCACATCCTGATGAAATGAAGCTTTATGGAGATTTAAAGGAAAGATTAGCACAACAATTCCCTCATAACATGAAGTCATACATAGTTGCGAAAGATTATTTTGCTAAACAAATAGAACGAAAGCACTGGCATGGTATAACGGACGATTATCTAATTAAACATAAGGTAGTTTAAAGTGAGAGGCTGTCATAGCCAGCTTTTTTAGCTAAAATTGTTAGTGAGGGGGATGGCAAGTTGGCGGATTTCCAATCCCATATTTGCTTCAAAGAATTATAGTAGATGTACCTATGAAGCGGATAACTGAGAATGTATTATTTGGAATAATTTGATAATATTAATTCACAATCATTACTATTAGTACCACAAGCAGATCATATTGAGCGTATTGTGTGAGTGGCAAGAAACAGAATGAGTAACGGAGGTACATATGAAAACACACTATTATTTAGGTTGGTTTAATGATTTTTTTCCAGAGAATCTAGGCAAGGCGTTACAGGAGGATATAACTGATAGAAAATCGCTTGCTATGATTAGCTCGAATCCACTTTTATATGAAGATAATGGTACCACTGAACGTTCGTGGCTTGACCAGGCCGGTATTATATTTGAAGACTATCATTTAATTAATGATTACGTACAGAAGGAAGATGCCCAAACCATAATTCAAAATGCGTCAGCTATTTTCTTGTTAGGTGGAGATACTCTTAAACAGAATCGATTTTTGATAGACTATGAATTGTTAGATTTGATTAAAAAAAGCAGGGCTGTTGTAATGGGAGCAAGTGCTGGAGCCATCAATATGTCCACTAAGTGGCTATGCTCAAAAAACTTTGGCTATCCAGTTGAAAAAAGCACTTTATACGATGGAATCGGTCTTGACAATTTTTCCGTCCTGTCACATTTTGATCTTGAAAATAACATGGAGTTGGTGCAATACGAGCTGTCTGCTTTATCGGAAGAAATAAATATTTATGCGTCGAACAAGGATTGCGCTGTACGTGTAAAGGGAGGTAACATCGACATTTTAGGTAATGTCTATTTAATGTCCCACTCCAAAATTCAGAAATTGGATGAGACGCTCTAGCTGTGGTGAAATTATGTAAAGTTAAAGCGTGTTTGGATCAAACTTATTTCCAAAACACGCTCTTTTCTTTTATATATATCAATTTGATCAAACCTTAGCAACAAAAAGTTTAAGCTTTATCATGAAGTGTACTTTTTGTTCGAGATGGGTCTAGAAATAAATTGTGGAGAGTTATAGTAGTACCACATTGATATGATTGGTAATGGTTTGAGGTACCTGCTTTGACTTTAAAATGGCTGTTTCCACCAAAAATAAAACTTCTCTAAATGCGCAAAAAGCGAAGCATTTAGAGAAGCTTATTCTCTTTAAAAATTAAATACTAAAAATTCAGTAATTTAATTATATAGTGCTCTTTATACAAATATTATCCCCTCAATGGAAACAACTGCTGCTCCTGCTACTTCAATAACAGCGGTCTCGGCATCAGGTGTAATCGTTACATAAAGAATCCCTGGTCTATTGATCGTATGTCCTTGACCAATCATTAATTGATGTCTTTCTTGTTGAGCTAGTATATTCTCAAGATATAAATAACCGCCTAATGCACCGTTTGCCGCACCTGTAACTGGATCTTCATCAATTCCTATATTGGGGCAAAAATCTCTTGTGTAAATATCAAATTGCCCATTTGTGTCAAAGGTAAAGAGGTGAGTGGTTGAAATGTTAAAATCATTGTTCATCTTTTTAAGCTCGTTTAAGTTAGGCTCTGCTTGGTCAATTGCTTGACGGGTATTCACTGGAACCATCAGATGTGGGACACCTGTATTCGCTATTTTTATTGGATATCTATCATCAATGTCTGTTTCATGTATACCTACAAGATTCGCAACAACTGCTGGGCTAATGTCGATACTTTTTACTTTGGGACGTACTTGAGTCATAGATACTCGCGTTAATTGATTATTTTCCATCAGCCATTTTACGGGAATTAGGCCAATATTGGATTCAAAGACTATTTTATCGTCCTTATCAATCCAATTGTACTTAGTAGCCATTAACCATGCTGTACCTAATGTGGCATGACCGCAAAAATCAACCTCTTTGGTTGGTGTAAAATACCTTATTTTATAATTGGCATCAGCATTCGATGTCGGTAAAAGAAAGGCCGTCTCCGAAAGGTTTAATTCATTCGCTATTTTTTGCATGTCCTCGTCTGTTAAGTTTTCAGCATTCGGTATAACGCCTGCCGGATTCCCTCCAAAAGTTTCTGTTGTGAAAGCATCTACATAAAAGAACTCTATCTTTTTAGTCATGGCGATCTCCTCCTTTATTCTAAGATTATTGTATTATGATAGAATTAATAAGTAAAATTCATGTTTTTGATCATCAACATGAGGAAGTCGAATGGAAAGATTAATCGTATATGGGGGTATATTGTGAACCTGTTGCAAATAGAAATATTCGTCAAAGTAGTCGATATGGGAAACTTCACAAGAGCAGGTGAAGTATTGGCGATGACACAGTCTGGAATCAGTCATAATATCGCTTCTTTAGAGTCAGAACTAGGTATTACACTTTTGAATAGAGGAAGAAATGGAATCTCATTAACAGATAGTGGAGAACGTATTATAAAACATATGAGAAATATCCTAACCGAAGCCGAAAGCATTAAACAAGAAACAGCTTCAATTTTAGGTATCCAAAATGGAAAAATAAACATTGGTAGCTTTTCAAGTTTCTCATCAAAAGTGTTGCCTACTATCATATCAAGGTTTAGAGGAAAATTTAAGGGAATTGAAATAAACTTTTATGAGGGTAGCTATGATCAAATAACGCGTTGGGTAGAAGAGGGGAAAGTGGATATAGGTTTCACGTCCTTAAGTAACCCCTTGGATCATTTGGAGACAATTCCTATATTAAGCGATAGATTAGTCCTCACATTACCAATTCATCATCATCTTGCAATAAATGGACAAGTAAAAGTGGAGGATCTTCAAGGCGAGGCTTTTATTATGCCCAAGCTAGGATGTGAGGTAGGTGTTATGAAATTTTTAAAGGAACAAGAAGTTTCCCCAAACATCCAGTTTAATGTGGAAGATAATCAAACTATTATTGCTATGGTACGGGAAGGATTAGGCATTACCATCATGCCAGAGCTAGCTTTACCCTATAATTTACAAGGTACCCTTGTAAAACCTATCTTTCCCGAACCTTCCCGTGAAATAAGCATTATTACTCGATCAAAGAAACAATCTCTTCCCGCTGTCAAAGCGTTTATAAAAACAACAATTGATTGTATGAAGGATTTACAGCTTTAAAATGAATTTTGAAGCGAAGAGGCAGAGAGCATGTTTTGATTCATTTGTTTCAAAGCATGCTCTTTATAATTGTTCTCATCCTAAACTTATTTAGTAAAGGACACGCCATAAATAAAAGGTGGCGTAGGATTCCCAGTTTTTCCATGGTATCGATAATTCCAAGATCTCATCTTTCGTCGGCTTTCGATTCATATTTTGTAATAGTTTTATCGAATTAATAAGACCCACATCATCGATTGGAAAGGCTGTCTGGAACCTAAGGCAGCGCATTAAAACATAATTGGCTGTCCAAGGGCCTATTCCTCGTATTTTAATTAAGCTTTTTTCAGCATCTTTAAAATCCATTTTCATTAATTTTTCCCTCGACAATTCTCCACTTGCCATTAATTTCGCAATGCCAATGATATATTCACTTTTTTTCACCGTCATTTTAATATCTGCCAGGTCTGAGGGTGTTAACTGTGCAATTCTTTCGTACGATGGGAACACCCAATATTTTTTACCATTCCATTCGATGAAATCGCCAAATTTTTCAACAAATTGCCTCTTTAAGGTGTACGCGAAGGCTAAGTTAATTTGTTGGCCTAAAACTCCCCAGCATAAAGCTTCAAATAAATCAGGAATGCCAATTACTCGTAATCCATAGAAGTTTCGGGCAGGTACTTTAAGTAAAGGATCTGCTTTTGCCATTTCATAAAAGGGTGTTAAATCATTATTAAGATCAAACCACTCATCAATAAATTTGACAATTTCTTCGCATTTCCGCCTTTCAATAGGGCTAGATTCATTTAAGAATTGAACAATCATTTGTTTATTATTAATGACGTTTATCTGTACTAAGGACCGAATTTCACCGATAGTTATCACTTTTGTAATGCTATCGCTCTCTATTTCATACATGCATTCATTCTGTTCTCTTGATAGATAGCCTAGATTGGCATTCATGTTGAACTGTTCAGGTAGGGTAATGACAATACTATTCTTGACTTCATGCCATATCATTTTTTCATTCTCCTTTACAAAATACATTGATGTCATTTTTACTTTATCACATCATCATCTTTAGTAATTTTGTTATCTTGCTATTACATTCTAAACACCTTATTTTTTTCGATTGATGAGGTTATAGTGTAAATTATCAAGAATGCTAAATAGGAGGGATAATATGATACAGGACATAAAGACACGTGTCGAAAGTCTAGATTGGGAGTCCATTCAAAATGAATTAGATGAGCAAGGTTTTGCAAAGCTTCCAGCAATTTTAACAAAAGAAGAATGTGAATTTTTCATGGAAATGTATGGGAAGGAAGAGTCCTACAGAACGACCATCAATATGACGAGATATCGCTTTGGAAATGGGGAATACAAATATTTTTCGTATCCATTACCCGACATCCTCCAACATTTAAGAGAGTCTTTTTATTTAGAATTAGCGAAAACAGCTAATCGGTGGCTGAGCTATTTAAAGAAAACAGAGCAGTATCCAGAACAGCTTCAAGATTTTTTGAACACCTGTGAGGAGTTTAATCAAACGAGACCGACACCTTTACTATTAAAGTATCAAACAGGCGGATTTAATTGTTTGCATCAAGATTTATATGGCGATCTATTTTTTCCGTTTCAAGTAGTGTTTGTATTAAATCAACGTGAGAAAGACTTTTCCGGTGGAGAATCTTTATTAGTAGAACAAATCCCACGTGCTCAAAGCAGGGGACATGTCATTACGTTAGAGCAAGGCAGTGCACTTATTTTTCCAACTAACCACAGACCTGTTCTCGGTAAAAAGGGCTATTATAAAAATACAGTACGGCACGGTGTAAGCACGGTTATTTCGGGAGAACGATATGGTCTTGGAATCATTTTTCACGATTCTAAATAAACATTAAATTTCAATATTTTGCTATTCCATTCTTTGAAATGTCCATTTTGAATGGATAGGGAGTATATTATAAGTTGAGGTGAGAAAATGCCAAATAGAATGGATCACGGCCACAAAGAGAGCTATACTCAAAGACATTCGAATGATGTAGAACTGATAACAGAAGAGAAATGGCAAGCCATTATAAATAATGATATAGCGTACAATAATCAATTTTTTTACGCTGTGAAGTCAACAGGGATATTTTGTAAGCCTTCTTGTAAATCACGCGTTCCGAAAAAAGAAAATGTATGCATATTTCAAAACGCAGAACAAGCTCTCCGTGCAAATTTTCGCCCTTGTAAACGGTGCAAGCCTACTAATGAAAATCTGCCTGATAGCGAGTGGGTTAATTTAATTACAGAGTATATTGATAAAAATTTCACAGAGAAACTAACGCTAGAATCGTTAGCAAGCATTTGTCATGGAAGTCCGTATCATATGCAGCGAACATTTAAAAAAATTAAGGGTATTACGCCAGTTGAGTATATACAGCAAGTAAGAGTGCACGCAGCTAAAAAGTATTTGATTCAGACAAATAAAGCGATTGGAGATATCGCTATTTGTGTGGGGGTGGCTAATACGCCTTATTTTATTACATTATTTAAAAAGAAAACGGGGCAGACCCCAGCGCAATTTCGTCAAATGAGGAAGATGGAGGAACAGGACAATGGAAAAATTGAATAAGCCAACCCTTTACTGGTCTTTACTAAAGTTTAAAGATTGGAGCTTCTATATAGCGTCAACGTCAAAAGGTCTTGTGTTTATAGGTTCACAGAACAAGCCATTCGAGGAATTAGTGGAATGGGCGACGAAACACTTTCCAGGAAGTCCACTTGTTGAAAATACTGAAAAACTTGAGCCCTTTGTCGTTGAAATCACACAGTATCTAGACGGAAGACGGAAATCCTTTACGATTCCGTTTGAGTACGTAGGTACACCATTCCAGCAAGCAGTCTGGCAGGCACTTTGTGATATACCTTATGGACAGACGAAATCTTATTCCGATATTGCACATGATATTAATAAACCAGCAGCTGTTCGGGCAGTTGGAGCGGCTATCGGGGCTAATCCAGTATTAATTACGGTGCCATGCCATCGCGTAATAGGAAAAAATGGCTCATTAACTGGCTATCGAGGCGGGTTAGAAATGAAAACATGGCTACTTAATCTGGAAAAGCGAGCTTCATTACAGCATTGAGTAATCTAATTATGGCTGTACAACGATTGGAGATGCCGTCATGAGTAGTGAATTATTCTATAAAAATCCAAAAACCATTCTAAATAAAGGGACTGGCTTCCTTTCCGGATATACGCATTCACTTAATCCTTATACAGGCTGTTCATTTGGATGTTCCTATTGCTATGTACGTGAAATGCCAGTATCTCTATTTCGGGAAGGAGAATGGGGAAATTGGGTAGATGTAAAAAATGGAGCTGCACATTTATTAAAAAAAGAACTTCAGCGCGCCAAAGCTAAAGGAAATGTAACCATTTTTATGTCATCAAGTACAGATCCATATCAACCAATAGAGCAAAAGGAAAAGGTGACACGATCTTTACTAGAAGTTATGGTAGAAGATCCACCTGACTTCTTATTGATACAAACTAGAAGCCCACTGCTAAGTCGAGATATCGATTTGCTGCAACAATTGAAGGACAAAGTTCGAGTAAGTATGACGATTGAAACCGATTCCGAAACGATACGAAAACATTTCACTCCGAAGGCACCGCCAATCCAGGCGCGCTTTAAAACATTGGAAAAATTAGCAGCTGCAGGCATACCAACCCAAGTCGCTATAGCTCCCATATTACCAAGCGGGGACCATTTTCCGTTGAAACTAAAGCCATATGTCAATCGGATCTGTATCGACGACTACTTCATGGGCGATGGCAGTGGTGGTAAACGCACACGAAAACTTGGTATTGAAAAGAAATATGCCCAACTTGGTTTAGAGGAATGGTACGGACCACATGTTCTTAAAAATGTATACAACCGATTTATTGAAGTTTTTCCTGAAAATCAAGTGTATGTGAGCCAAGCTGGGTTTGAGCCTTAAAAAGGCTGTATTTGGAGAGATGAAATGAGATTTGAGAACTAAATAATCATGCAATTGAAGGTTTTATCAAGGGTGTATTTTTTTATTGGAGTTTCAGCTGTAATAGCGAATTATTTAATGGAATGATGAATTGAAACTATGGGTACTATTAATTAATTAATTAATTAATTAATAAGTATGTAAAGTAAAGATGTACATCTGTAAATAAAAAACGTTGGGTAACAACAAGCAGGTATAAATTACTTGCTTGTTGTCTTTTTATGAAATTTATTTTAACAGATAAAATTTTATAAAAAACGGCGTGGTCATTGGTTATACATATAAATATGTTATTGTCCCAATATAAGCCTTTAATACGCTAATTTTTTCAATTTCGTCTCACTATTATTAGTATACTTTTCAATGAAACATAACTTCCTATAATTTATATTATGTAAACTAAAATTATTTGGCGTGGAGGAGGCCTTGATTCATCAACTACCCATAATGTACAAGGACACAAAGATGTCTCATTTCGGGACACAAAGTACGCACATTCACAATTTAATGGAAAATTATAAAAATCTGGACACAAAGTTTACACACTTGTATACGGACAAGAAACTACAGACATTTTGGACAAGAAAGTCCAGACAGTTCATTTTTTAAAAAAATAAAAAGGACAAGAATGTCCGGACATTCTTACTTTTCCCTGTACATACTGTATTTTAAGTATTTACCACTAAATCAGAGTGATGTAAAACGCAGTGACATTCAGTCTCACGTACCTTTGGTCAACTCGATTGCTCTCACACAGCGCAATATGAAACCCTTTTATATTGGTTTATTCTTTCTTTACTAATTTTAATCTATCATAACCGTTTACAAATAAACAAAGTGTCTTATCTGCGACCCGTAAACTATAAGGAAAAACGAAGTTAATTATCACATAATCGTTCAATCGTTTAACATTTGCATAGTATAGCATTATATACACAGCATTTAAAACCACGTCCTTACTCAGGACGTGGTTAAAATATTTGAGATTGGAACATCAAATTACTTTATTATCACTTGTTACTCAACAGCTTAACGTCGGAAATCCGCATTTCGCTAGTGGTGCCCCTAATTTGACTGACTAAGCAATAGTTCAGGAAATAAATAATGTATGATATGCATAGTTAAACGTCGAGTCTCTCCTTTATATGGATAGATGTGCATATACATAGATGGATTAAAGTTGGCTTCAATAATTCCATAAGCATTTTTATTACCATTTTCAATAATCAAATCAATACCACAAATTTTAGCTCCCAATGAAGCTACTGCATCCACTGCTATTTTTTTATAATCATCAGGAATTAGATCCGTCACATTAATCGAGTCTCCACCTGTACTAATATTGGAATTTTCACGCAGAAAGATGATTTCATCCATTTTAGGAATCGAATTGACTTGATATCCTTGAGCTTTAAGCATAAGATTCTCTAATTCACCTAACTGGATAATTTCTAAAGGTGTCCGATGGTCTCTTCCTCTTAACGGGTTACGATTCTTTTGCATGACTAACTCTTCGATTGTATGTTTACCGTCACCTTTAACATTCGCAGGAACTCTTAGTAAAACAGCTTTTACTCGATCATTTAATACAAAAAATCGATATTCTGTTCCTTTTAGAAATTCTTCTACTAATATGGAAGAGTCTTCTTTAAATGCTAATATAATGGCTTTTTGATAATCTTCATAATTTGAGCCTTCTTTGAAGATTGATATTCCTAATCCATAGTTTGTTGTTTTCGGCTTCACAACAAAAGGTTTGGAGGAAAAGAGATCATAGCTACGTAGAGCCTGTTCAATTGTCTGAAATTCCTTCCCTTTCGGCACACGAAATCCATGTTGTTGAAGAATTTTCTTTGTTACTGTTTTATTTTCCATAATTAAAGTGGATACATAATTATCTTTACTTGTTATATTACCATTTTTTACATATTCAACATGTTCTTTTAATTTCAGCTTCAGAAATTGGTCTTGTCGATCCAAGATTTCTACTTGGATTCCTTGTTGGATCGCATCAAACATTAAAATCTGAGTAGACAACTCCATGTCAGTAAATCCTGCTAATTGATATGGCTTATCCCATGATTTTTTATAATTTTCTTTAGCAATCGACGTAGCCAATTGACGTTGACTGCATTTTTCACTTTCTTCAAAAAGTCTTCCAGCTAAAGTCTTACTTGGATCCATTAGCATTTCTTTCAGATGAACAAATAACGTATCTGAAATAGTCAAATTTAAAATTGTTGCTAAATGTTTCATCTCATCAATCATTTTTTTTGCTTCTTTTTCAAATTGTGTATGCTCTAATGGATGCTCAAGAGCCACTATATCATTGTAACATTCGCCTATTTTTACCCACTCATCACTATTTTCCCCTTCATCTTTCCATAGTAAATAAATTAAGAAAAGATGGAGAAATTCTGCTTGTTCATAGCTAATGCCGTATGTTTCAAAAGGATTTAAATCTATATTTCGCAATTCAATATATTTAATACCGTTATCCTCTAGTTCTGAAACATGATGTCCTCCTCTTAAACGGACAGGTGAATAAAATTCTCTTTCTGTTGATAGAAGCCCTCTTTTAACCATCGAAGAAAGGTCTGATACATAATTCTGTATACTACTATATGACACTTGAACATCTTTCGAATTCGTATAACCATATTTACTGCTTCTAATGCTTCTTACTACCTCATTCAATAAATTTTCTTCAAAGAAATTCTTTTCACTTCTAGGAGAAGCTCCATAAAAATAAGTAACTAACCATCGATAGTGCAAATAGTTTCTTGTAGCTTTTAGATAAATCTCTGTTTTAAAATGCTGATACTCTTTAATCTCCGATTGTGCGTTAAATAATGCTTGAATTAACTCATCGCCAAACTCGAAGTTAAAATGAACACCGCAAAGCATTTGTTTACGACGGCCATAAGAATTCGATAATGATTGTCGATATCGAACATTTTCAGCACTTTTCAATTTCGCCATTACAATATCTTCGTCTTTCTCTGGTAACTGTGGCGGCATGCTTAATGGCCAAAGCATTTCATTCTCACCCATAGAACGATAAGCAACATCATGGATTGCTGCTAAATAATCAAAAAGTTCGTTCAATGTATCAGTAACAGGTGTAATTAATTCCATCTGTAATTCTGAAAAATCCCGCTGAATATACGGATGGTCATCTTGTTGAGAAATACTTTTAGGATGATCCGTTTTAGCTAAATTTCCGGATAAATCTACTCGTTTACTTTCTTTTTCAATCCCATAATGAGCTTTTAATAAGTATGGTTTCACATGGTCATTAACTAACATTTTTTTATAATCCATTTTAAAAATAGCCCCCAATTTGCTCACCCCTTCAGCTGTTTCTTATATATTATTTAGTTACCTGCAATGCACGACAAAAGGAAATGATCGAGAATATCCACATTCTGCTAAAATGTGGATATAAAAGAAATTATCTTAAGTACTCCATATGGAAAGCGAAATGCTCCTCTAAAAAAGTTGCAATAAAGAAATAACTATGATCATAACCTTCAGCTTTCTTGTAATGTACTACCTGATTATTTTCCCTTGCATTCTTTAAAAAATTTGTTTCGTCTAATTGTTTTGGATAAAACTCATCTTGCATTCCTTGCGTAATGAGAATAGGCGGCATACCAGCTTCTTTGACCAGTTCTGACGCATCCCATTCTTTCCAGGAAGCTTTATCTTCACCTAAATAAGTTGAGAACGCATTTATTCCCCATTGGACTTCACTAGGATTTGAAATAGGCGAAAAGGCAGAAATCGCTTTGAATATGGTAGCATTTTTCATACCAATCACTAATGCGCCATGTCCCCCCATGGAGTGACCCATTATACTTTGTTCACCTGAATAATGAGGTATTAAAGATGTCGCAATGGCAGTTAATTCATCTACTATATACGTATACATGTTATAGTGCTTTGCCCAAGGATCTTGTGTCGCATTTAAATAAAAACCTGCCCCTTGTCCAAGATCCCATCCCTCATTATTAGCAACATTATCCCCACGTGGTGAAGTATCCGGAATAATTACTGCCACTTGATATTTTTCAGCTAATCTTTGAAATCCACTTTTTTGACTAAAATTATCATCTGTACAAGTTAAGCCAGATAGCCACCAAATTAGGGGGATTTTTTTTTCTTCTTTATTTGCTGGTAAGTAGATACTAAATGTCATATCACATTTTAAACTTTGTGAATAATGACGGTATTTATATTGCTCACCGCCGAAAGAGCGATGTTTTTCAATAAGTTTAAGACTCACTTTCTCACTCTCCATATGTTAACATCGTACGAATGGACTCCCCCTTATGAAGTAAATCAAATGCTTCATTGATGTCTGTAAAGTTTAAGTGGTGTGTGATAAACGAATCGATATCGATTTCACCATTCATATAATCATCAACCATTCCTGGAAGCTGCGTTCTGCCTTTCACACCTCCAAAGGCAGAACCACGCCATACTCGACCTGTTACTAGTTGAAATGGACGAGTATGAATCTCTTTACCTGCGCCTGCTACACCGATAATCGTACTTTCACCCCAACCTTTATGACAACATTCCAGAGCAGACCTCATTACTTCAACATTTCCAATACACTCGAAGCTATAATCTACTCCTCCATCCGTCATTTCAACAATGACTTCTTGAATTGGTTTATCAAATTTAGATGGATTTAGAAAATCAGTTGCACCCATTTTTTTAGCTAATTCATATTTATCCTCCTTTAAGTCAATAGCAATAATTCGGCTTGCTTTTGCTTGAACCAAACCTTGAATAGCAGCTAATCCAATGGCTCCTAAACCAAATACGGCTGTCACAGCTCCTTCTTGCACTTTTGCTGTGTTGTGTACAGCGCCAATCCCTGTAGTAACACCGCATCCAAATAGACCAACTTTATCAAGCGGCGCTTCTTTGTTAATTTTCGCTAAAGAGATTTCAGGCACGACTGTATATTCACTGAATGTGCTTGTTCCCATGTAGTGATAAATAGGTTCACCATTATATGAGAAACGAGTTGTTCCGTCAGGCATTAAACCTTTACCCTGAGTTTCTCGTACTGCACTACATAGGTTTGTTTTAC
The DNA here is from genome assembly GCF_000801965.1 of Lysinibacillus sp. A1. Lineage (NCBI taxonomy): Bacteria > Bacillati > Bacillota > Bacilli > Caryophanales > Bacillaceae > Lysinibacillus > Lysinibacillus sp. A1. Next base: position 21,579 of record NZ_JSZM01000035.1, on the reverse strand, counting down.
CAGAACGACAGAATTTACATTCTCCACATTCAGCCGTGTATAGTGGAATAACATGGTCCCCAGGTTTTACTAAAGTAACTTCATCACCTACAGCAATGACTATCCCAGCACCTTCATGACCTAGTACAGCAGGAAATACGCCTTCTGGATCATCACCTGATAAGGTAAATGCATCTGTATGGCAGACAGAAGTATATAGAATTTTTACTAATACCTCTTTTGCCTTTGGTTCTTCAACATCTATTTCTACAATTTCTAGTGGCTCACCTGGTTTAAATGCCACAGCAGCTCTACTCTTCAAATGAATACCTTCTTTCTTTTCCTTACTAATAATTACTTTTCCCATGATTACACTTTATGATAAACTATACAATACTGACTTTTTTGTCACTATAAATGAAACATTAATAGTAAAGGGGTAACAATATATGGAAATCCATTATAAAGAAAAAACTTTTTTCACTGGCAAAGATTTGGCTTTATCCGTTATAGGTGGACGTTGGAAAATAGCTATTATATGGTGTTTACTCCAACAGTCTCCTTTAAGGTTAAGTGAAATACAGCGATACCTTCCCGATGTCAATCAACGTATGTTAATTAGACAATTAAGGGAATTAGAAGAAGATCAAATCATTGTTAGAGATGTATACCCTGTTGTGCCTCCTAGAGTAGAGTATCAACTAAGTGAAATTGGTTTACGCTTAGAACCTGTTGTAAATTCCATTTGTGATTGGGGAGATAATTTCAGAGAATTTTTGAAAGAAAATGCTGATAAAACTTCAGTTGAATAACGAGCTCACAAACGATTTTAAAATGAAAGCCACGAAACGCTGATATGAAGGCGTTTCGTGGCTTTTTGAATGTTCCCAAACAATTATTTTTGGTGATGAAAATTTGCATTTAGCACTATAAAATATATAAATAATTCTTCTCAATTAATATTTACATAAAATGTTTTTTTCGATTACCTAAAGTATGTTGCTTAATACGATGGTATTCCCCTATAAAAAATGCTTTTTTGTCCAAGGTCTTTTTTAAAGAAAATCCATTTACTTAGCCCTTAGACGATAATAAAAAACACAGGATAACTCCTGCTAAGACTACACATATTACAATATACTTCGTGGGTTAAGAACTATTGACTCATCTATAAATATTTTCGTTATTACCCAAGCCAGCCTGATTCTTTATCACTAGCAATATTCATAGTGCCATTAGTCAGCAAAAATAATAGCGGAAAAAAAGTAAGATATTTAATAATGGAGCTTGCTGGTGTGTAAATCCATCCGTATCTGGTAAAGCTAAATGTTGAATCATACAAATCGTTATGATAGTGGCAAATAGAAGCGTTACAATTTGACGTCAGCGACTCCCTATTAGCTAGTTATATTCGAGTGAAATTATTTAAAAGCTCATTAATGCTCTTGTACTCCCCAATTGTTAGAAGAATGGATGGAGCGTAAGGCTTGTTGTATGGAACACCTTTGATGTCTTAGGTGGTTATGTTGTATAAATACTTAACATTCAAAGAGCTAAAAATCGAATTAATATGGAATTTTACCGTACTTTCAAAGATGCATTTTTTTATAGAGATGAGGAATGTACATGTTTCGGAAAATACAATCAAATGAAAATAAGCCTATTTCTCAATCAAACGTAGAATTAAAAATATCAATAGAGTCTCTAAAAAAAGCCCTCGTTCAAATGGATGATGCTGAATTTGTCGAGCTTAACATTTCTGAAAATCAACACGTTGTTCTTATCTACATAAGAACCTTAATTGACCAAGAAAGATTAAATGAAAGCATTGTAAAACCTTTATCTAATTGTTCCAAACAGTCCATTCAAGAATGCTTTGTTCATTCAACAATAAACTCCATTTCTACTTTAAATGAAGCAAAAACGCAGCTGTTTACAGGATCTGTTGTGTTATTTGACACTTCGTTAAACCTTTGGTTCGCTATCCCATTAAAAAATCCCCTTGGACGTGCAATTGAGCCATCGGATACCGAAACCATCCTATTAGGAGCAAAAGACAGCTTCAGTGAACAGCTTGAACAAAATATTACGCTTATTCGGAAACGCATTCCAACACATGAACTGAAAACAGAGAAGTTCACCGTCGGTTCTTTAAGTGAGACAAATGTTGTCTTATTGTACATAGAAGGACTGACCAATCCAGAATTTGTTTCAATTGCTAAAAAGAAAATTTTGGAAATTAATTATGATCTCTTCTTTGAATCATCTCAAGTAGCTGCATTTATTGAGGAAAATCCAGACAGTATTTTTCCTCAGTTTCAGCAGACTGACCGACCTGATGTTGTTGCTTATTCTCTGGGAATAGGAAAAATTTCGATCCTGGTAGACAATACACCTTTTGCGCTGGTTGCCCCAATTACTATGTTTCATTTGTTCCAATCACCAGAGGATTATATTAATCGATGGGTCGTTGCGAGTTTTTTGCGCATCATAAGATATGTAAGTTTTATTCTTTCTATCACATTAATTCCCTTCTACGTGGCACTAACAACTCATCACTATCAAATGATTCCTTTACAAACGCTTTTCGTCTTGGTGGAATCAAGGAGCAAGCTTCCATTCACTCCTTTTTGGGAAGCATTTATAATGTTGATTTTTATTGAAATTATAAAAGAAGCAAGTTTAAGGATGCCAACAAAGACTGGTCAAACACTTGGGGTTATTGGGGGGATTGTAATTGGTCAAGCCGCAGTTGAGGCTGGTTTGGCTAGTAAAGTGTTAATTGTCATGGTAGGGATTTCAACTATCGCATCCTTTCTTGTTCCTAATTACCTTGTGACAAAGGCAAATTCATTAATTCAATTCATTCTTCTTGTGTGTTCTTCTTTTCTAGGGATTATAGGGATTGTTCTTGCGATGATTATCATTTTAGCTCACCTTAATGGATTATCTTCACTAAGGCAGCCATATTTATCTCCTGTAGCTCCTTTCTACGGAAAAGATTGGCTTGATTTATTCATTAGAGGGCCTTTAGTTAAAATGAAGGAACGGCCGGAACATCTTAAACCACTGAAGAAGAAAAGATATCAAGCTAGGAGATGAACTGATGGAAGCCCTTCAATTATTTAATAAGAATGAAACCTATAACGGGTTCTATATCATGTTGATGGTTAATCGCCTCCAATTACTTTACTTTTTCTTAATTATGCCGAGGTATTTAATCCATCCATATATGGTTTGGGTTATTATATTGGTCGGCTTATTGTCCCAACTAAACATTCTTCTTTTATCCAGATGGTTTTTAACCCGGTTTTCTAGCGACGGTTATAACGGATTTGTCCAATTATTCGGAAAAGAACTTGTACGTTTTCTTTCTTTGGTCGGTCTGTTCTTTATCCTGCTTAAACTTTTCGTTATTATGTTAGGCTTCACCGAAATAGTACAAATATTTATGTTTCCAGCTACAGATTCCAATTGGCTTATCTTTTTTATACTGTTGACTTGTTTGTATGTAGCTTGGAAGGGTGTTGGAAAAACGATACGTTTTGTCATAATTTCTTTTTTTTGTACATTTTGGATGTTCTTATTCTTTGTATTTTTCTTCTTTCCTCCAATAGCTCATCTCAGTGATTTGTACCCTATTATTCCAATGGAATTAACAAGGGATTCCTGGAAAGGAATATTATTAATATTATCTTCTTTTTCAGGGCCTGAATTTCTGGTTTTTTTAGGACCATGGTTTAAAGCAAATAATAGGACATTTCGTTATTTGTCTTATGGAAATGCGCTAACCGTTATAGAGTATGTAACCTTTTATATGGCATCCTTATTCTATTTCGGTTCCAATTATTTAAGCAAAACCCCATTTCCAATTGTCACTATGGCCCGTTACTTTCAAAATCCAGTAATTGAACGTATTGATATGGTCATGCTTGCCTTAGAATTATTTAACATCGTCTTTGCGGGATCAATTTTTCTTCTGTTTTTTTATGGAGCATCTAAAGTAGTTAACGAGAAAGTGTATAAACCTTCCAGTCGTATAGGCTTTTTTTTCAGTGTATTTATAATTTTTATTGGAATGTTACTTGTGAATGAATGGATTTGGAAGTCAGATGAAAAACAAGTTGTTTTACTTAATCTTCAAATTATTGCAGGAAGCTTAAGTTATTTTGCGGTTCCAATTATTATTATCGTAGCTATGAAGATAAAGGGAGTTCATAAACATGATACTACGAAAGAAGATTGCTAAAAAATTCTCAATTTTATTTATTGCAGTATGGTTAACTGGATGTGCCCCATTTACTGAAAATAACATTATTGAAGAGCTTGCTCCAGTCACATTTTTATCACTTCGTAAAGGGGATGAAGGTAAAATAAAAATTAGTACGATATTGCCTCCTCTAAGCAAAGAAAAAAAGAGTGTGATGACGCGAGAAGTAAGCTTAATAAAAGAAGGATTAATGGTCTTTAACTCAAACTTTTACCAGGAAATGAAATCTGGGCAAATGAGAATGCTGATTATTAATGAAGACATTGGTAAAGAAGGAATTATGTCCATTATTAATGTGTTATTAAATGATCCTGATATTTCTTTAAGAATTTATTTAGTTGTTGTAAAAGGAAATTTTGAAGGTTACTTGGAAAATCAATTGGATAAACAAGACAATCTTGATTACTCTTTTTACCGAATGCTGAAGCATTATGAGGAAAAGAATCAGGGCGAAATTAGCGTTGTTAATTTACATGAATTTAAAAATTTATTATATACGCCTTATTCAGATCCTTTCTTACCTGTATTTAAAATAGAAAATGACGCTATCAGTTATGAAGGTACAGCCCTGTTTCAAAATGATAAACTAGTTGAAATAATAACAACTTTTGATGATCGCATCTTCCAACTGTTAAAAGATGATTACTACTTATCAGTTCTGCCAATCCCAGATTTAGAAGTTGTTCTAGGTCATGTTAGGTCTAATACGAAAGTAGAGATCAATAATAGCTTGTCTACAATGACCTATACAGTGAATTTAGACTCGAGAATTGAAGAATACCGGGGAGAAAAGCAAATTTTTGAACCAAAGGAATTAGAAGATTTGAAAAAAGAAATCCAATTCAAACTTGAAAAACAAACACAAGAGCTAATAAAAAAGATGCAAGAATTAAAGGTAGATCCATTACAGCTAGGTATTCATACATTAAAACCTTTTTCAAAACCAATGGATGAAAAAGAATGGATTGAAATATTCAAGAAGATGGATATTAAGATTGATTATCAGTTAAATATTGTGCCTTTGACAGATTAGAACACAAACGGTAATTATAAAATAAAAAAACGCGCTCACTTCCAGCCTGCCCTCCTCCAATAACAACTGTATCTAACAGCTATTTCATTCTTATTCCCTTTAAATTATTTGTAATTTGCAAGTATTTATCTTAAAAATAAAAACCAATAATTTTAACCCTATTGTTATTAAATGATTATTTTGTTCTTAATATAAAAATAAACCACTCTACTGAGTGGTTTATGAAGTTAAAAGGAATTCTTGATTATTTCTCTTTTTTTTCATAAGTATTAAATACTTCATTCGCAATATTTAAAATCAACCTGATTTCTGATTCATTTCTGTCCTCAATTAGATTTTGTAATATTATAACCAACTCTTTTTTCTCAAAGTACTTATTATCGAAATTTAGTGTGTCAAATTTAAAAATACTACTAGGTGCTTCTTCCAAGCCTTCCGTAATTTTTTCTAAGGTCTGAATAGTAATATTCCTATCCCCTCTTTCAACCCCAGCCAAATATGAAGTTTGCAGTCCACATTTTTCGGCCAATTCTTCCTGCGTTAGTTTTTTCAATTTCCGAATTTCCTTGATATTGCTACCAACTAATTTGACTAAACCATCCACAAAATCATTTCATAAAAATAAAAAAATTGATAAGGAGAAATACTCCATATCAACTTTTTTTCTTTTGTTAAGATAAGGTATCAAGCAGCTTAGTTTGTTCACACTTATGAATAATTTTCATAAATATTGGACAAATCTACATTAAACGATAATTAGCATTATTTAAACGAATAATCTCCTTTTGAACGATAAATTATGGGAAGCAACCGATAATTAGAAAGTTGTGACCAAGGTATTTATATTATGTAAACTAAAATTATTTGGCGTGGAGGAGGCTTTGATTCATCAACTACCCATAATATCTGTACTTGTATATGGACAAGAACTTTTAGACATTTTATTATGGACAGATGAAAACTCATAAAGTTTAAATTACTCTGTGTAAATGGTCACTTAAAGCAAATTAATAAGACACAAAAGTGTTGGTTTGGAATAAAGTTTGATTAAAAGTTTGTTGCAATCGTTGATTTTATAAATCGTTGATTTGATAATAGAAGAAACCCACGCATTTTGAAAAAAGTTTGATCAAAATGCGTGGGTTTTATTTAAATACGAAGTTATTTTTATCAAACTATATTACAAATAATCGAACTTTATTATAAATGATCAATCTTTTTTACAAACTACAACTCTTTTTTCTTCCATTATTGGGATATTATTTTATTTAAGAAACAATTTTTCTCTCTTTACGAACAAATTCACATGTGCCCAAAAACCTAAAAATGAATTTAAGCTTCCGTATATTGTCCAATCTTTCTGAATTTCTCATAGCGATCTTCAATTAATTGTTCGCCATTTAGGGAATTCAATGCTTTTAGTGTGATCTTTATACATTCTTTTATATAAAACGCTTGCTTCGCAACATTGCGGTGTGCTCCACCAGTTATTTCAGGGATTATTCCATCAATAACGTCAAGCTCTTTTAAGTCAGGTGCTGTTATACGCATTGCTTCTGCTGCTTGCTTCCCTAGGCTACCATCTCGCCATAAAATCGATGCAGCACCTTCAGGCGAGATAACCGAATACGTTGAGTTTTCTAACATAAAGACTCGATTAGCTACGCCTAATGCAATTGCACCACCACTTCCGCCTTCCCCAATAACAATACTAATAACTGGTACTGTTAGAATCGCCATTTCAGCAAGAGTTCTGGCAATGGCTTCACTTGGGCCGCGTTCCTCGGCTGCCTTTCCTGGATAGGCACCTTTCGTATCAATAAAACAAATAATTGGGCGCTTAAATTTCTCAGCCTGCTTCATTAAACGTAATGCTTTACGATATCCTTCAGGGTGGGGCATACCAAAATTCCGCCGAATATTTTCTTTAGTTGAATTTCCGCGCTGGTGTCCAACAATTGTTACAGGTAGTCCTTCAAAGAGAGCAATTCCTCCAAGAATAGCTGCATCATCACCAAATGTGCGATCTCCATGTAACTCAATAAAGTTTTCACACATAGCTTCTATATATTGTAAAGTTGTTGGTCGTTCTGGATGTCTAGCAACCTGTACACGATCCCATGGCTTCATATTGGCATAAATAGATTGTTCTAGCTGTGTTAGACGTGTTTCAAGCTTTTCGATTTCGCCTGTCATGTCTACATCTGCCTTTGTAGCAATCGTTTTTAATTCATCAATTTTTTCTCGTAATTGCACTACTGGTTCTTCAAAAGCTAAATTTTTAGACATGTTGCACACCGCCTTTTGTATGCATTTTTACAAGCATTGCTACTTGGTTTCGTAAATCCTTCCGATGGAAAACTGCATCAAGCTGACCATGAGCTAGTAAAAACTCTGACTTTTGGAAATCATTTGGTAATTTTTCTCTTAATGTTTCTTCGATTACACGGCGACCAGCAAAGCCAATTAATGCTTGCGGTTCTGCAATATTAATATCTCCAACAGAAGCAAAGCTTGCTGAAACGCCACCGTATGTAGGATGCGTCATGATCGAAATAAATAATAGTCCTTCTTCACTATGACGTTTTAATGCCACACTCGTTTTTACCATTTGCATTAATGATAGAATACCTTCTTGCATGCGCGCTCCACCGCTAGCAGTAAAAATAATAACCGGTACACGTAATTCAATAGCTTTTTCAACGGCACGTGTGATTTTTTCTCCTACAACGGAGCCCATTGAGCCCATACGGAAATGAGAATCCATAATGGCTACAACAATTTCTTCTCCATCAAGAGTTCCTAACCCAGTCAGTACAGCTTCGCTTAATCTCGTTTGTTGTTTAGCCACTGAAATTTTTTCTACATAATCAGGGAAATTAAGTGGATTACTTGTTTGTAAATGATCATCCATTGAAACAAATGAACCTTCATCTAAGAAATATGCTACGCGCTCCTGTGCAGTCATTTTGAAATGATGGTCGCATTTTGTACACACTTTATGATTTTTTTCTAATTCCTTTGTTAACTGAATGTGACGGCATTCTGGACATTTTGTCATAAATCCTTCTGGAAATCCCTTTTCCTGTCCGTCCTCTTTCTTTTTACTAAATAAGCTACGTATTGCCATGTTTGACTCCCCCTTTGTTGTCTAAATGAATTGTTCAGCATTCATCCACTATTCGTAAGCTTTTAATGCTTCTTTTTCATAGCCAAGCTGCTGCATCGATGTCAACATAGTTTGAATAATTAATTTTGCTTCTTCTGTTGAGTTTCGATTTAAACGGTCACCGGCATAAACTACTAACTGAAACCAGACTTTTAGTGAAAGACGATTTCCTTACGTGATGATTATTTCTCGTAAAACATCCTGACAATTAATCGTACTTTCTATCTCTAGCTTTACAAAAAACTGCCCCACACTAGTAGTGTTTACAGAGTCTCTGTACATTTTATAACGCGAATGGCTTCTAATTATAAACATCGACAATATTTCTACGAGCTAATGCTTTTGTAGAAGCTAGAAACGTACCTTCCCCATGTCTCGTTTCAATAAGACCTAATAACTCTAAACTTCGCAATGCCTCTCTCACAGAGGATCGCCCGACACCTAGACGTTCTGAAAGGACTCTTTCGGAAGGTAACTTTTCACCAGCCTGTATTTTTTCTATTTTAATAAGTTGGCGTAATTGTTGGCGATATCTAAAAACACTTTCTTTTGTTCGGATTTTTTATCCATACGATCAACTTCTCGGTCAATCTATTCGCCTTGGAATAATTATTGCTGTCGCTTTCCTTTCGCGCAGATAAACAATGCTACAAAGGCTTTATCTTCATTCAGTAGGTGTTTGGATACCTACTATAAAGAAACTAAATCCAGCACCTTCAGATGATGGCGTCTCTTACTGAATGAATCCAAAAGTGGTCTGGCCACTTTTGAAGTTGGCTTTATCTTACAAAATAATTATTTGAAAGTAAAGAAAAAACTGCATAAAAATTTATGCAGTTTCTAAAATTCCCTTCAATTTCATATTCTTTTCGTCGTTTGTGTATGTTTTACCTTCACTTGAGGTCTACCAAAGCGCTTTTCAAGCGTTCTCTCAATGTAAAGCAATTCATCTTCTAGTAAAAGCTCTTGAACAAGAGGAAAAACTTGCGGGAATAAGGTTACAGAAACCGTTCCAAACTCATCCTGAAGCGTGTAAACGGCGACCTACAAGGAAAGCACGTACCTGGCTCAAATTTCCATTTGGTAACGTTATCAGGTTTATTTATGTATACGTTATAAATCCTTGTTTAACTATTATCTCTACACGATGCTTCTAAAATTAGGACGAGGTTAAAAAAAGAAGAAAGAGTGTTACCGTAGTAACCCTCTTTCTTAAACCGAAGGACTCTTTAGCTTAATAAGAAATCGCCTTATTCAAATACAACCATTTCTCCGACATCTATAAACCCAAAGCGCTTATAGATATTTTTTCCATCATCTGATGCTTGTAAGACAACGGGTTTTTGTTTATCTTTTGTTTGAGTAAGAAGGTATTGGAACATTTCACTGCCATATCCTTTACCTCTAAATGTTTCTTTTGTCATTACATCATAAATACCATAACTTTCTTTGCTATCTATTAGTAAACCAGTAGATACAGTTATTTCACCGACGCGTCCAATAAACATTTGAATTTCTGAACCTAAATTTACTTCAGAAAACTTATTAAAATAATTTTCTAGCGCATCTTTTTCTGGTGTACCTTCAAATAGGCTTATAAAGACCTCTTTATATTCCTTGAGTTCTTCAAAATTACCCACACGAGTAATCATAAGCTGATGGGAATTTCTTTGACCGGCATTAAGAGTATTTTCAAGTTTCATCATTACATTACGTTCTGCTTCTTTTAAATTGTATTCTTGAATCAGGTCTTGCCAATCGGCGTTCAAATACCGAGAGTCAATCCACGTACTAAAAGGATATTTTTTTAGAGACATATTTTCTATGCTACTTCTAATATTAAATGCATTTTTTATATGTGACGCTTTAGGCAAAAGTATATTGAATGTATCCGTTGGTATTTCTGTATTCGCCAAAACGAAATCTTCATCTTTGATAAGTTTTCCATTCACTGCATGAGTAAATATTCTTAATTTTTCTTCCAGATTGTTTATAACTAATTGTTGATTTGCAATCATTTCTTTGCTCCTTCCAATTACATACAGCGCGCGCTTTTTTTATTATAGGGGCAATTTAATAATAATAATACATTGTTCACAATTTTTATATCCTCCCATAATTTTCAGAAAACTTAAAGCACACTTGTTTATGTACTCCATAATCTTGCTAATTGTTAAAAAACAACTCACATTGAGAATTATTTTAATTCTTCTTATTCCACTAAAACCCATTAGTTTAAGTACATTTGTTCAAATTATCTTTAATATACAGTCTATCGGATATTCAAGAATATGGTCCTTTAATGAAACCGAGCGCAAATTCTTATTACAGAATCGCGCCCTTTAATGGAATAACTCAATTATTTGTTTCTTTACGGTAAATTAGATTAGGTACTAATCGAATATAAATTAGTTCACCTGCAAGTTCAATGAAGTCCAGTCCTTCCCACCTATCAACATACTCTCCTCGATATGCTTTTCTGGCTAAGTTGAGTAATGTCGAATATTCTTTGGGCAGCCAAGGTAAAGCCCATTCTGCAGCCACATCTATTAGAGAAATTTCATCGATAGACACGGTCTGCCACATTCGAGCCAGGCTTAAAATTACATTACGACCATCACCTTTGATACCCTCAATCAACCCAGGTAAAGACTCCTTAATCACTCTGGGGTCAAGTATATCTGAAGCATCAGGACCAAATAGAGAAATGCTATTCTTTCTCGCTTGTGCTAAAACAATAGCTAAATCAGGGTCATAGGTTTGTTCCTAGATTTGTCCTTTCTCAAAATCACTCCTGAGCCACTCACCATAGGTAAATTTATTTCTTGGTAGATATCGCCAAGTTACAACATCGCTATGGTTTATAATCGTAACTTCAAGTGGTCTCACAGAATCTGCATTTCCTATCTTTCCAGATATAAGCATTAGTCTATCTGTTAGTTTTTTTCGAGTTACTTCAGGTAAACTATAATTCAGGACCACTAGGACATCTACATCACTATTAATGCGTAAGCCACCATCTACTGCAGAACCAAATAGATATACCCCGACTATCGAACTTCCAAGCAACTTCTCTACGATTTTTAATGCTTACATCGCTTGTTTTTTGGTATTTTTTCGTTACACAAATCGCTCATCTCACTAACCTCTTTGATGGTATTCTCAAGTTTAGCGGATACAGATGTTTTTTGTACACACCCCTAACGAGAACATACGTTTGTATTTTTCCTTTATATTTTGTATAATAAAATAGAAGTGAATGATAGAGGAGGAGTTTGGATGTATCGACAAGTGGATGATTTTTTAAAGGAATGGGCAGTGGCTGTGGAAGGGACATTGCAAGTATTACAAGCCGTAACAGATGACAAATTAGGACAAAGTATTTCGGAAGGGCATAGTACACTTGGTTGGTTAGGCTGGCATTTAGTAGAAACAACAGGTTATTTTAGTCATTTAGCAGGTTTAACTGTACCAATGATTGGTCAAGATGAACCAGTTCCAGCGACAGCAAGAGAAATTATAGCAGCTTACGAAAAAGCAGCAGAGGCGGTCAAGGAAGAGGTAGCTAAGCTATCAGATGTGGACTTGCTAACAGAAACAGGCATTGCGAGTATTGCAACAAAAGGTGCATTATTACGTTTCTTAATTGACCACCAAACACATCACCGCGGCCAAATGATGGTGCTATTACGTCAAGCAGGCTTACCAGTACCACCTGTGATGGGCCCAACAAAAGAAATGCAATAACGACAAGATGCCCTCCTGGGTAATATTACTTAAAGTTAGAGTTTTTATTATGCGGCTGATTTTTTGGTTTGAGTTCGGTATTGCACTAGACTCGAGCCAGCCAATAAAAAGTCCAAAAAACATCCCAGCGAGGACGTGAACAAATTTCCCTTCACGCCTTCGCTTTTCTTTTCCCCTCCATTCCCCACTGTAATATAATAAGAAAACTAAACTAGAGGTAGGTGCGCACATGATCCAATTAACAAACCGCCAGGTACGGCAATTTCTGTTGTTGAAACACGGACTTTTGGACGAATATAAATTTAGCGGGAAGCAGGGCGTATTGGACTTTGCTCGGCAGGTTGGCTGTATTCAATACGACCCCATCGATGTTTGCGGAAAAAACGCCGAATTGGTGTTACAGTCGCGAATCAAAGGATTTACTAAGGGAATGCTCGCCGATTTGCTGTATGAGGATAGAAGCCTTATCGATTATCCCGACAAGAACCTGGCCATTGTCCCTGTCGAGGACTGGCCGTATTTTGAGCGATACAGGCAGGCCGCCCGCCAACATGCCGAACGCTATCCCGAAATGGAAGAGTTGACAGCGCAAGTACGGGCTCATATCCAAAATCACGGTGCACTAAGTTCGGATGATTTAAAGTTGGATGGAGATTTCTCTTGGCAATCGGCCATCCACTGGAGCAGTGGAAACAATTCATCTCGATCAGTGCTGGAACAGATGTATTCGACGGGTGAGTTGATTATCCATCATAAAAAAGGAACGCGTAAATATTACGATATAGCCAAGATGTACATACAACCAAATCTGCTGAGTGCATCAGAGCCGCTGGAAGATGAGCTTGAGCATCATAAGTGGCGGGTACTACGTCGAATCGGCTCGGTTGGTCTCTTATGGAATCGTGCGTCAGATGCATGGTTGAATATATGGGGGCTGAAAGCAGCGCAGCGCAAAGAGGTTTTCCGCCAGCTATTACAAGAAGCTCGCATTGTTGCTGTTGCCGTGGAGCAAATGAAGGATATGCTGTACTGCCTCGTGGAGGATTTACCGCTTATTGAAGCCGTTCTGCAAAATCAGAAGCCGAAATTGCGTTGCGAGCTTATTGCCCCGCTAGATAATTTCATATGGGACAGAAAACTTATTAACGAATTGTTTGACTTTGATTACACCTGGGAGATTTACACGCCTGCAATCAAACGAAAATTTGGCTATTATGTGCTGCCTCTATTATATGGAGAGAGCTTCATTGGACGAGCCGAGATTATCGCGGAGAGAAAAACTGGAACACTCGTTGTTAAAAATATCTGGTACGAGAACGGTGTGAAGCAAACAACACAATTACGAACAGCTTTGAACAGTTGTTTCCAAAAGTTTGCGATATTCAACGAGTGTGAGACAATTTCGGCAGAGTCTATGAACTGATATTTCCTGTATTTGTTTAGAGATAATAAAGTTGTTTACTTTTGAAGTAAAATAATAAGAGCCTTACTACAGTTCGTGTGTAGTAAGGCTCTTTCAAGTTGTTAAAAAATTATTAGATACAATTAGAATTAATAGATTTATAGGTGGGAGAGTGAAAGACACATGTTATTATCCGAAGCATGGAAAAGGTATCATCGCTTACATTAAAAACATATTGTTTTCAATACACTGTTAGCTTAAGAAGAAATACTAAATTGAAGAGCTATCTATACCCCAAACTTTAAAAGTTTCATTTATAGATGTAGTAAACAAAGTCACTTCTAACCCCAAATAATCATCCTCACCCGATGGCAAATGTTCTGTAAGTCTAGTCTTAATCATAATCTGGAATCCCATTGGATTTACGTGTTTAATAAACGAAACAGATTCAATATAATAATTACCTGTTAATTTACTCCGTACAGGAAATGAATTTAAATCTTCACCGTCATCAAAACACAAACTATCATCATTGATATAAGCAAGTACTTCTTTATGAACAATTGACAACATTTCAGTCCATCTTTTAGCTAAGTGTTGATATTGATCTAAGCAAATACCATCATAAAAAGCTATCTTGGGATTTGTACCATTTTCTATTAATTTTAAATTCATATATAACATCCTCTACTACTGTTTTACCCTGAAACTAGCGTCAATTATACTAAGTTCTTCAAGGGTACTTAAAAATCCTTCTTCCACTAACCTGCTCCGTTTCTACAATAAGCAGTTCAACAGAAAAGGGCATTAATCCTTCTTGGATTAATGCCCCAGTTTGCTGAACAAGCAAGTTAAAAATGATGAAACAAAGAATATAATCAAGGATAAAAACAGAGAACAAGATCAAGATGGAGTATAAAGATTGAAAAGTTTTTTATAGGATAACTGGGGATGTCTGTATGCTCATTCCGGTACCCCATAGCCAACACCCAACGATTCTTTCTATTTCTGTAAGACATCATTAATACATACTTGAAGCAAGTAGAGTTAGAGCTATATTCTCCCAAGATGGTTGCTTAGGTAGTATTTGATTAGTCTCTAAATAATGTTCATCCATATCATTAACAAAAGATTCCATTGCATTTAAGTAATCTTCAAGTGTTATATTATTCCACTCATTCTTATTATTTTTTAAATCCATTCTCAATTGATTTATGAATTCAATTAAATCTTCTCGACTCTTTACACTTTCTGCTGCACCATAAATTTCCATCCTTAAACCACCTTTTGGAACGTTATTTTGTAACATATCATATCATAAATATTGGTAAAAACAAGCTACAAATAACTACCGTTTTGAATTACAATTCAAAAATAAATAAAAGGTGAAGCCATTGCTCCCCCTTAATTCGTACGATAAATCAAAGATTCTTCAAAAATTAGAAGAAATCCTTTTTGTACTAACCTGCTCCGTTAGTTAAAGTGTAATTCTTCACAATCTCACCTATATGTTAACATAAATATCCAGATCTTTTAAAAGTGGTGTTCAATTATATGGCCCTTTAAATGAAAAAGACGCGTTCCTAAATAAACGCGCCCGATTGTTAAATAACGAATATTAAATCTTGGTATGATATAGACTCGACATTTAATTACATGCAGTTATCCATAACAAATATAAGCGCAGTTTTCATACTCAGTTTTATATTAAATTAATCTTCCCCTTTATGAAAACAAGCGCTAATCCTAATTACAAAATATTACTAATAGGGGTAGCACCATGTGTAATTTTAGTCAATTCCAATTAAGTAATTCAACCTAAAATTCTATTCTATATTTTTTTTAGCTGCGTAATCACCATAAAAGTAAGTGTCCCAAAAATCACCATATTTAGGAGTGGCAATTATTGTATATTCCCCATTTTCCTCAACTTCAAACAAAACTACACTATTATGTTCCCATCCCACAAAATGTTTTGAGTCATCTACGAGCATATAGATGCTGTATATTCCCTTTTCTAATACTTCACTTTTTTTGAAGTCATCAATTAATTCTTTGGCGTTTGGAATAGTGTGTTTATTTTCATTTATGTCAAACTCAAATTGGAAATTTACCACACCTATTTTCGATGCATACCTTCCATACCTGTCATCACCAATATTATTTCTTGGGTCGCTTGGTACCAATGTAGGTAAAAGTTTAATAGTATCTATCTTTTGTGTCATTTTAAAATCGTCAAGTAGCTCTTGATAATTACCTACACCTATCTCAATATTGTCGTAGGGAAATATTGAAACAGGTCCATTTCTTACTGGTTCATATTCATTAGGGTATTTCACTAAACCATATTTTGTTATTAGCTGTTCAACTACTTGAACTACCTTTGGATGTTGCTCAATATATGCACCCTTGAATTGTGAAAGGTAAATATCGTCATGACTGCCCTTTCCTATAACCTTCAATGTATCTCTATCAATCATTAGGTACGGATAAGCACGATATGGCTCTTTCATTTCTATATATGTTTGATGGTCAATACTTGCAAACCAGTTATTACTTGCCTGAATAACAGAAAACTCACCTTGTATTCCATAGTTTGTTTCTAAATATTCTTGTATTGGTTGATTCAGATCATCTTTAGAGAAACATCCACTAAGAATTAGGATTGATGTACTTGCTAAGATAACTTGAATCAATCTTTTAATACTCTTCATTTCCTAAACTCCATTCCCTAAATTTTGATAATATTATAACATTTTCCGTTAAATAAGCTGCCACATTGGATAAGTACATTTCTTCACAATCTTAACGAAACAATTAATAAAGTCACTACATAATCTGGCCCTTTAAATGAAAAAGACGCGTTCCTAAATAAACGCGCCCTATTATTGAATAAGCTATTGATGATGTCTTCATAATGTTCATTAGTTTGTTGTAGCGATAATTACGCTGCAGCTTTTTATTTTTTAAAAAGGCAATACATTAAAGGATACCTAAAATCGCTTTTACCCGTTATTTATTTTGGGACAATTACTTCTTTACCACCCATATATGGTCTTAAAACTTCAGGAATTACTACGCTTCCATCTGCTTGTTGGTAGTTTTCTAAAATAGCTGCAACTGTACGTCCAATCGCAAGACCTGAACCGTTTAATGTGTGAACATATTCTGGTTTTGCATTTGGCTCACGACGGAAGCGGATATTTGCTCGTCGTGCTTGGAAATCTTCAAAGTTAGAGCAAGAAGAAATTTCACGGTACATGTTTTGTGCTGGGATCCAAACTTCCAAATCATATTTCTTCGCTGCAGTAAATCCTAAATCAGCAGTACACATTTTTAGTTTACGATACGGTAAGCCTAGTAATTGCAGTACTTTTTCAGCATGACCTGTTAACAACTCTAATTGCTCATATGACTCCTCTGGTTTTACAAAGCGTACTAATTCTACTTTGTTGAATTGGTGCTGACGGATTAAACCACGTGTATCACGACCCGCAGAGCCTGCCTCTGAACGGAAGCACGGACTATAAGAAGCAAAGCCTTGTGGTAAAGCATCAGCCAGTAAAATTTCATCACGATAGAAGTTTGTTACAGATACCTCTGCCGTTGGAATCATGAAATAATCTGTTTCCTCTAATTTAAATAAATCTTCCTCAAATTTAGGGAGATTTCCAGTACCCGTTAAGCTATCACGATTAACAATGACAGGTGGCAGCATTTCCTCATAGCCATGCTCTTCTGCATGTAAATCCATCATAAATGTCATCAGTGCTCGTTCTAAGCGAGCTCCAAGACCGCGGTAAAATAAGAAACGGCTACCTGTTACTTTTGCGCCTCGTTCAAAGTCAACAATCTTCAAATCTGTAGCAAGATCCCAGTGTGCCTTAATGTCAAAATCAAATGTTGGAATTTCGCCCCAAGTATATTCTTCTACATTGTCATCCTCTGTTGTGCCTACTGGTACAGATTCATGTGGAATGTTTGGCAAGCGCATCATCATATCTTTAAATCGCTCTTCTACTTCATTTAGTTGAACATCTAGCTCTTTAATTTCATCGCCAACTTGACGCATACGAGCAATAACTTCATCTGCATTTTCTTTGTTGCGTTTCATAATTGAAATTTGTTCTGATACTTTATTTCGTTCTGCTTTTAATTCTTCTGTTTTAGCAATTAACTCACGACGCTTTGCATCTAAATCCTCAAAATCATCTAAGTTTCCTAAATCTTCATTACGTGTTAATAGCATTTCTTTAATTTCCGCGAAATTATCGCGTACGCGTTTAATATCTAACATAGTCATACCTCCAGTAGTTTAATGATGGGAATTGTTGCATCCTTTAAGTCTTGATGTAATTTCGTCCAGCGGTTTATTCAAAAGTTCCATTTTAAATAAAAATAAACACAAAAAAGCCCCCATCCCTAAAAAGGGACGAGAGCTACCCGCGTTGCCACCCTAATTGATTAGGCATATGCCTAATCCGCTTATTTCATAACGGCATTTCAGCCGGCAACAGCCTACTTACATTACTTCGACTGTGCAACTCCAGGACGGATTCACAAGTGCTTCTATCAGCTTCCACCAACCGCTGACTCTCTAAAAAAAACGTGTTTGTTACTACTTCCCATCATCGTGTTCAGTTATTTAAATTTTAACCATACTGTACTATATGAAAACAAATTTTTCAAGTCATACCATAGGATACAAATTATTCTAGAACTTTTATTACCTTAACAAGATACTCCACAATATGGCCCGTTAAATGAAAAAGACGCGTTCCTAAATAAACGCGCCTGATTGTTGAATATCGTTTTTCAATTAAAGGCCCTATAATTAAGTATAGGAACAATACAT
Source organism: Lysinibacillus sp. A1 (assembly GCF_000801965.1). Taxonomy (NCBI): domain Bacteria; kingdom Bacillati; phylum Bacillota; class Bacilli; order Caryophanales; family Bacillaceae; genus Lysinibacillus; species Lysinibacillus sp. A1. The sequence continues at coordinate 3,124 of NZ_JSZM01000035.1, read as the reverse complement.
AATCTTGAAAAGTACTATAGGAGCCTTGTTTAAAGGAAAATCCAAGAAATGTTGATTTAACAGCATTTCTTGGATTTCGGTCTCTTTCCAAACTTTCATTTGGGAACGTTATTTAATATAGTCATGTATGCTTTATAAGTTCTTGTTGCACTAAAGTGCCCGTTAGCGGAACATTACCTCTGAAGAAATCTTTTCATCGTTGGTAAAGAAATCCACAATAGGGATTTGGATAGGTGTTCTATATGAACGCAAATGCACTTCTGCTGTTGATGATATTCTTGGTTTTAATGTTACAACGTCCTTTGTAACACTTATTGATGAAACCAAAAAGTAAATATCTCTATACTTTTTAAGTTTAGTAAGTACTTTCTTCATACTAACACCTGTAATTTTATCAGTATATTCAACAAATGAAATAGAAGCCTTGTTCAATGGTCTTATCTGATAGCTAATAACGACTTTATATTTTGCCGTTTCCTTTTCCTTATGAACAATTTCCAATTCGGTTTTATATTTTAGCATCATTTTCTTGACCTTTTTTACTATTTCAAAGTCAAGTCCGTCTCTTTCACAAAGGGCACGTAGGACTTCCGTAGTCAATTCAATTTTAAAAATGAATTTTTCATCTGGGTTAAACCTATTGAATTTATTAACGGAAACACCGATGTTAACGTAAATAAACCAATCTTCATTGAGATTTGGTGTAATCTCTACATGACCTTCTTGTAATGAATCAACAAAATTGATGTAAATATGGTCATAATCTCCTGTTTTAAAATCGAATTCACGCAGTTTTCTTGCATATCTGTCTCCAATGTAAGGAATATCAAAGTGATAATCTTCTACTCCATAATACCTTATATCAATTATTGTTTTGTTTTTCATAAGAACTCCTAATAAAATTTTTGCCCTGCTTCAATGCTTCCGTTTCAACTATTCTGCCAGTTAGCTCAACGAGGCACCGATCCCTATATTGGAGCAGTATCGAGCTATCGTTCTCCGTTAGCGTAACGTGTTTTTTATCTCACTAAGTTCCTTTAACAGATAGTTGGATAATTGTTTATTTTGGGGATCGTCTCTATCCTTGAAATTAGCACCTCCAAAAAAATCATAGTGAATATTCATAATCCGCTTTTTTACTTCTTCTTCCTTTTGAGTGCATTTTATCTCATAAAAATCATTTAATCGTTGCAGCTCTGACTGAGGGAAACCAATGAACTCAATACCTACTTCAAAAAGAAAAATGATTTCTAAGGCATTTTCCTTGAACTCATCGTTGTAAGTTGACTTATCATGCGATCTCATCATACACCCCACTTCAACTATCCTGCCTCGTTCGTATTATAAGGTCAGCCAGATATTTCTGGTTGACCATTTTTTATATAGTTTTATTATAGCAGTAGCCAGGGTAGAACGTATCTGCTCGCGGGGCATGATCCCGTCAACTAAACCGTTCGCCCCCTACTTGCAGAAACATGATTGAGGCTGGTTGGGACTTAGATCTCGTATAACAAGCGAAGCTAAGACACTGCATGGAGGATTAGGGGTAACTGGCAAATATGATTCTAGGAGGAGATTAAGAATGAATCCAGTCGTTGGTCTGTATATTTCAAAAGGAGAAAGCCAGGTTCAGGCATTCTTAGATAAAGGCAAACCGTATCGTATAAGTTTTAAGGTAACAGGTGGGGATCTCTATCACCCACGACTGGGTGGCTTCGCCACTTAGCCTTGCAGGGTTGTCTGCCTGATTCCACTTCTTCGAAATGCTTTGGGCAGACCAAGGAGCGTAGCGACGCGGTGTAGATATGATGTTAGGCGATGCTCTCGTCCGTTTCAATTACTCCTACATTGAATCTATCCACATTACAAATTCCCTTATACAGTCTTCTGGATTGATATCCTGGTTAATTTCTATAAATCTTTCATAATACTCTAGTTCATGAATAATTAATGGTAAGGCTTTATTGAATTTTCCAATAATCACACCTTCATTGTGTAATCGTTTAACAACATTTTTAATTATTTCATAGAAATCTTCTACTATTCTTTCTCCTAATTCTAAAGTTCGATCAAAATCCTCTTCCTCATCTGTATCCGTATAAAACCATTGTGATTCTCCGACCCATTGATCCCTTAATTGTAGTTCTTCTTTGTTAGTACCTTCGTTGTTCTCTCCAATCACGATTTCTTCGTTCTGTAGCCAAAAAGCATAATTCCACTTCGCTTCACATTCATCAGTGGCTTGTGAAATATTAAACGTCAAATTAGAGTTTGTATTGTACCCCAAAGTAAGCCTAGGCTTTCTCATATCGTCTAATTCACAATCAATATAAAACGACAATACATAAATATCTTTGATAATATCATCACACCAACCATCAATCCGTTTCTTAACTTTGTCATAAATTATTTGTTCTAAATTATTCATTTCTGTCCCTCCATAATATTTAAGGTCTTAGAACTTCACTTCATTTTTTATAATGTCCTTCGAGAGTTTCGCCTAACGTTAGTGTATCTACGAACCCGAAAGGCTTAAAGGAGCGTAGCGACTGGGTGGCTTCGCTACTTAGCCTTGCAGGATTGTCTGCTGAATTTTCTTCCCCGAAAATTCTCCGGCAGACCAAGGGGGCTCCTTTATTCCAATTACTTTTCTCAAGTTTAGACATTTTTCTAAAGAATTTCATTTTTCCCCTCCACAATATACCTTGTATCCGTACAGTTCTATTAATGCACTTTAGCCATCCCACTATACTTAAATATAATACCATTATTTTACCAAAAACTATGATTCCTTATTCAACTAAACTGCTGCGTTAGTTGAAGTATAACCCCCAAAGCGTCGTTTGGAACCTTTTTTGTTAAAGAATGTTATTCAACAATCTGGCCCGTTTGTTGAATAAAACATCCTGCATATCAACACAGGATGTTTAATCAAACTTTATTATAAATGATTAATCTTAGTTATAAATAATCAAACTTTTTTATAAAAATACACAAACCAGCATTTGATCGGTTCTACAAAAAAGGCCAACTTTTAGAATGATTTTAATTTAGAAGCGTTATTCAATTAAGTGGCCCTTTCCATGGAGAAAGACGCTTTCCTTATTTGAACTGCACCCCAATT
>NZ_JSZM01000034.1:0-1686 GCF_000801965.1 Lysinibacillus sp. A1 | reverse complement strand
TGAACTGCACCCCGTCAAGTAGACAGTGGAAATAAAAAAATGTATTAAGCGGCTTGAGTCCTGAATTCTAACGGACTCAAGCCGTTTAATCGTTTCTGATAACGATAGTAATTATAAAAATGAATATAATCATCAATCGCTAGTTTTAACTCTTCATATGAATCGTACTTATGTAAATAATACTTCTCACACTTCAATGTGCCCCAAAATGATTCAATTGGTCCGTTATCAATACATCGACCAACACGGGACATACTTTGTGTAATATTGGCAGTTTCCACAATTCGCTTAAATTCCTTCGTTGTATATTGAAAACCTCGATCACTATGTATTAATGGCTGTTCGCCTGATTGTAATGATTGAATAGCTGATTTTATTGTTTTGAAAACAAGGGAATTATTATTCGAATGACCGAACACATAACTCACAATTGAACCATCATATAAATCGATAATTGCACTTAAATAAGCTTTTTTCCCATTTCCATACTTAAACTCTGTGACATCTGTACACCATTTTTCATTTGGCTTTTTCGATGTAAATGCTCGATTTAATACGTTCTCCGCCACATGATGTGCTGGGGATTTACGATAAGGCTTGCGCTTTCTACGAATAACAGACTTCAATCCACTAATCTGCATTAAACGATAAATACGCTTTTCGTTAACCATCGTTTGATTATTTTCTTTTCGCTGACGATTGATTGTCAACGTTGTACGACGATAGCCGTAAATACCATCTACTTGTTGGTAAAGGAGATGAATGTCCTTTAAAATTGCTTCATTTTCAACTTCTCTGTTAGAAGGCTTGCGACTTAGCCACTTATAGTAAGCTGCACGCGAAACACCAGCTATTTCACATAATAAAAGAATCGAAAGTTCTTCCTCTCGATGTAATTCTTGAATCGCTAAATACCGTTGCTGTAGACGTATTTGGCTTAACGATGCCTCCTTTCGATTTCCTCTAACTTTTTTAAAAATAAATTTTCTGCACGTAAACGTTCATTTTCACGTTCAATACGTTGAATCTCTAATTTCAATTTCTCCTCAACGGTTAATTCGACTTCATCTTTTGTGCGACCACGACGATCACGTAATCCCTCTTCACCGTTCGTTTCAAATTTCTTCGTCCATTGATATACCTGTTGATACGAAACACCATAGGTGTGCGCTGCCAACTGATAATTTTTCTGGTGCTTTAAACAGTACTCGACAATCTCAATACGTTCTTCAAAAGTTGTCTTTCTTCCTTCTGTCATAGCTTGACTCATTCCTTTACCTGAATCTTTTATTTCACTATGACTAGTATACTTTTTTACCCAGCTTTTTAAAACGGAGGTACTGCTAATCTCGTATTTCGCCAACACCTCCATCTGTGAATAATCTCGTTGAATGTAGTCCTCCACAGCCGCTAATTTTAACTCTTTTGAATAGAACTTACATGAAGTAGCTTCTTGTAAGCCTTCACGTCCACCTGCCTCAAATTTCATTTTCCATCTATGAAAAGTTTGATGATCTATTGAAAACCTTTCACACAATTCATTGATAGAATAGTGACCTTCTTCGAACAATTGAAGGATATGTAGTTTCAACTCGAGTGGATGTTTGCTTCGCCCCATAAAAAATACTCCCCTTAGATAAACAGATTTTATTTTTTCATCTGTCTACCTAATAGGGAGCATATCAA
>NZ_JSZM01000033.1:0-52789 GCF_000801965.1 Lysinibacillus sp. A1 | reverse complement strand
GTGGGTTTTGTCCCAGCCTCACTTTTGTTTAGAATTTTTGTATAAATAAGCTTCCATCAGATTGAATCTCAGCATAAAATACTTCTTCTATCTCTTTTATATGGACCCTGCTTAATTCATTTTTCAACCAATCTCTACTTTTACCAACTTCCAACAAATTTTTAGGTAATAATTTACCATCCGCAATTATTTCAATCGGTAAATAAGTCGGTGGCGAAGGATATATGTTTAAGTCACTTTTTTGTGTCCCTTGATATTCAGGCTTTTTGAGAATACTAAGTCTACCATCGGGTTCTAGTATGGCGAAATCAATTTCTGTTATTGAAAAGATTTGATTTTGCCTAATCAACATCGTTAGGTCATCGATATTCACACCTGTTCTTTTTAATGCTTTTCTGTCTATCTTTCCATGTTTTATAATAATTGTAGGTTGACCATCAAGGATTACTCTAATTTTCCCTGACTTAAGACTTATATAACTAATAATTATAGTAAGTAAACACCAAATTACTAGGCTAAGTAGATCCTTTGTGTAATCTTTTGTACTAAGAATAACCATATTTGCAGCCATGGACCCTATTGTTATTCCTGTTACATAATTAAAAAAAGTTAAATGACTTAATTGTTTTTTTCCTAAAAGACGTGTAAGAGCCAGAAGGACAAAAAAAGTTATAATTGTTTCAATAGCTATTTGTAAGTAGCCTATATCGTTCATTGTTTCACTCCTATCCATAATAGAATGGTCAACTTTTTGAGAAAATACACAAATAGCCCATGCTCAAAATTAATGCAGTGCCTGGGCTTTAATAATTTTCTACTTGTGCTTGAAGAGCACTATTAACATAGCGTAGTACAACGTCAATTTCTGCTGTAGATAAAGATCTTGATACGCCTTTGTAACACTGCGTCGTCATTAGCCATGTCCGTCCTTTTTAGGTAGGTGAATTGTTTCACAATGAAACTTTTACTCATTTGAAGCGTATTTAAGTAAATACATGTAAAATGGAAAATCCTGCTTTCGAAGTTAAAAGAAGGCTTATCTTTCAACCATCGGTGCAGAATAGTTCAACAAACATAATAATGCCGTGTTTGATTATGAAGGAGGGCGTAAAAATGGGTACTTTTTTCATCATACTTATGGTCTTGTTTATCATTATTGCAAATATGATTGCGTTTATAGCGTACAGAAAAAAGAATAATTTTTATTTTTCTGCGTTCATACTATTACTACTAGCAGTCTTCTTTGGTGCCATCGGTGGGTCTTTAGCGGTAATGGTTATTCGCGATCCTTTTGCGTTGTTTTATGGCATGCAAATAGGGTACTTTTTATTGATCAATAGTGTCATCGTTTTGATGGTCGCCATTTTTGCTACTGTCATTAAAAAATTTAATAGCAGTAAAATGTGATTTTACGCTTATTCCGTACATTTAAAAAGCCCATTCCCAATTGGTAACAGGCATTAGCATTTTTATCGCCATTAGAAGCACTCGTGGACGATATCATAACTTTTGCACTTTATAAAGAAGAGATTTATTTTCGTTCGTATAACTAAAGAAAAAGAAGCATTCCTTTGTCTGAAAGAAACACTCCTTTTGTAATCATACTATTTAATCAAAGTTCGGCATTGATTATCATCTCCATCGTGGTGCTCTTAAACCGTTAACAGTAAAAGTTGAGACCCACAAGCAAAACCCAATCAAGCTAACGATCGCAGTATATCATCGATTTTTTTGCTGTTGGAAATAATTCCATTATTCATCCATGTTAGAAAATCAACCTCGTAAACACGGTTGTTTCTAACAGCGGGCAAATCGCGCCACTCCGGCATCTCGAGCAGTTCCCTCTCCTTCCCTTCTTCTTGGCTATGCCATTTATCGAACGTAATGAACAGGTGATCTGCGGTTAGCATATGCAGATCTTTTACAGTGAGAGTGAACATACCCGGCCTATTCGCTTTTGAAGCTACACCAACTGCGGAGTGGGAGCGCAAACCAACATCGCCATAAAGAACTGTTGAAACAAAGGCTTGCCCTCCTTCCGTATATTGGATGATTTGGTCCGCCGAAATACGCAAAAAAGCAACACTCTGCCCTTTCATAAGATGACTCAGCGTTTGACTCGCACTCCTTGCTTTGAAATCATAATTTGTGATAGCTTCATTGGCCAACTCCTCCCGCCCGAAATAATCAGCGACGTTACGCAGCAATGTACGCCAATTATTGGTCTGCTCACGCAGGATGCACGTGTTGGAGATGCGTCGGCACTGGGCATATTGCTGTTGTTCGTAACGATCCACAAGCAATATCAAATCTGGCTTATAATAGGAAAGCTCTTCAAGATTGTCACTGTTCTCCTCAAATGTCGGAATTTCGTTTAAGCCTAGATAGTCTTGTTTTCCCCATTTCTCATGCCGATATTGAGCGATAGGCTCCATATCCAGCGCGACGATGAAATCCTCCAAATATGGCGCTACTATTCTAAGCTTTCCCTTGCGACTGCGACGGTATTGTCCAGGCGATATGCCTACCGTCTGCTTGAAACGACGGCTGAAATAATATTCATTGCTGAAGCCTGCGTTTAGCGCTATATCGAGCAACTTGTCATCGGCGCTCGCTAGCCACTTCTTGGCTTGATTGATCCGTACTTCATTCAAGTACTGGAGCGGTACTTGCCCAGTAGCTTCTTTGAACAAACGGGTATACTTCCAACGATCAATACCTGCAAGGGAGGCCAGCTCTTCCACGGTCAGCAGCTCACGGTAATATTGCTGAATGTGCCGTATACTGAGCTCTATCCCCTGATGCACGGTATCCGTTCCCTTCTCTTCAATTGCCGGTGCATTTTGGTGGAATAGAAAGAGCAGCAACTCTTGGAATTTCACAAATCGTTGGAACAGTTCGAGCTCGTCGCTCGCTCTGCGGAGTCCATATAACTCATTAAGGAGTTCCATTGTCTTTGCGAATGGTGAGCAGACAAGCTCTTGCTTATCCGGCAGTAAGCCCGAAGCTGCATCATAGCCACTCGTTTCAAAGCGCACCCGATAGTAACTGCAGTTCGAAATCTTTCGATCAATAGTGAAATATCTGCCAGGCCCCTGTAAATAACACTTTCCTTGTTCCGTGCCACTCATAATAAAGAGCAGTTCATAGCTTTCCTTATCGCTTCTATTGCTGCCATCCGAATCATTCATTTCGGCTTGGTCGCCTACAACGATGAAGCGGATGGATCGTAGTATATATTGGACTAATGGGACCATCTCGGCTTGTTTGCACTGTTCAATATCCATTGTAACTAACAACCGCCCTTTAATTGATATTCATTCTCAATGAATATAGTGTAAATCAAAAAGAGCCGCCCATCAACCTTAAACTGTACTTTTTTAAATTGAGAAAAAAGAGGTTGATGTACTAAAAAAGAGCAGGAAAAAAATGCAGTCCAAATATACAGGCTAGCGATTACATATATAAAAGAATGTAACTGTCATGTTATTAGGAAAGCTGAAAAACCTAGAGAAATTTATAAAGCAGCAGGTTTAGATGTAGAATGAAGTCGTTTAAAGCGTAATCAGGGGAAACGGTGGCGTACCACTTTTCGTATAGCTGAAGTTGAAAGTTTACAAGATATGCGAAAAACAAATACAAGACGTGCGTCAGAAGGTGAATTAAGAATAGATGGAAAAATAGTCAATGGAAGTTGAAAAGCTGCCGCAAAATGAAGACGGCAGCTTCAAAAAAAGTTTCTTAAAATTGTCCTTTATAAAGGGGACAGGTATATTTCCTAAAGATGACGATAAGGCATGCCTAGGAATGTAATCACCCTATTTCATATTAAGGAGCCAGTAATCGAAGTAAATCGTCCAGTTTCAACTCGTTAGCCGTAATGGCTCCCGTCTGCCAATAGGATCTCTCAACTGGATATACATGGCCGTTCTTAAATGCAGGAACGGTTTGCCATAACCTGTCTGCCTTCATTTCCTCAAGAGCTTTCGCGTTGCTCTCTTCCTCCCACGTCCCATTGGATGGAAGCAAAATAATATGGTCCGCGTCAAGCTCTGGAATGACCTCCTTCGACAAGACGATATTGCCCTCCGTCATTGCCTCGGCGAACCCCGGAGCCTTCAGTCCAAGATCCTCATACAAGATTTGTCCGACAAACGTGTTATGAATGCCGAAAATATTAATCGATTTGTCTACGACGTTCATTCGCAGAACAACAATCTTCTCATCGCCGATCGCTGCGTTCAGCTTCGTTTTCACATCCGCAATACGTGCATCGTAATCAGCAAGAACCTGCTTCGCCTTATCACTTAGACCAAGCAAATCGGCGATTAAGGTCAATGTTTTGCGCGTATCCACAAGTACGTCGTCCGGCAAGCGGAATGTCGGTGCAACCTTAGAATAGAGCTCGTATTGTTCGGCGTCTACCTCTCCAGCGCCGATAATCAGGTCTGGCTCGGATACAAGTAAAGCTTCAATATTCCCAGTCACGTCGAACAATGGCACATCCAGTTTCAAATAATCCTGTTTGCCCCACATCGGGTTATAATATTGCACAATGGGCGTTACCCCAAGTGCAACCAAATAATCTTCACGATAAAGCGCTGAGACTCGCTTCGGATTTATCGGAATCTCTACCTCTCCAAAGCCATCTGTTACGACGCGTGTTTCGGTCTGAGGCATGCCTTCGCTTGACACTGCCGTTGCATTTGCAGACTGATCGGTCGTCCCCACAGCTTGATCGCCTGTCGAGGCGCAACCTGACATCGTAATCATTCCTGCAGTTATAAGCGATATCCATCCTGTTTTCATAAGCATTAATCTTGCCATGATTAAATTCACTCCCGTAATTTATGTATAGTAGCAAAACAATTCGATCGTTTAGAATGATAATCATTATCGTTTAGCCTGTGTAGATAGTACCCCAAATTGGATGACATAATCAATACACATTCTCTACGACCGGCTTTATACAAACTCGCCACTTCCGTATAAGGTAAAACAATAAAACCTTCATGAACCAAACGGACGACATGACTTTTTCCGGTGGTTTGGACCTAAAAAAAGGATGCGAACACCTTATAGTAATCAAAGGGTGATTAAAAAAATACGCTAGTATATGTTCTCTCATCTATTTTCCTTATTTTTAATAAATAAAGAATGGCCAACTCCAAAGTCTATTTTTAGACATTAAACACCCTTTCACAGATCAATTATCTAAAGGGGTGTTTAGTCTTAGCTTTATCAGAGGTGGTCCTTATTTTTTTATGGAAAAATTTAAAGCTTGTGAAATTTTACTGATCGTAAATTTTCACAAGCTTTTTAATTTAGAGGTGGGTTTTCTCCAGCCTCTTTCTCTATTCTCTATGTTTATAACTATCATCTTTTTCCATTTCAGGATAAGGAAAAGTTGCTTTATCTTTCCGTTCAATTTTCCATAATCATAAACATGGACTTTTTCATCTTCAAAAATTACAGTCGCTTGCTACTTTATTCCACTCCCTATTTTAGAGTCTATCTTATAAACATCATCTTCACTATCAATTCTTTTATTTATTAAATATTCATGAGTATCTTTTTTGACTGCATATAGCTGATATTTTACATTTCCATAAGTCCCCACAAGATAAAGGAGTAGTGCCCCGACTATAACTGAAAATATTATTGCAAATTTTCTCACTAACGAAACCCATTTCATTTCTAATTATTCCCCATAAAAAATACTCCCCTTAGATAAACAGATTTTATTTTTTCATCTGTCTACCTAATAGGGAGCATATCAACGTGAGTGCCTGTTTTTCGTTTTTATATTGCATCAGTCACGGCTGGCCTCATAAATTTTTTGTGCCAACATATAGGGTCTTGAAAGTGTGTCCGTAAAGTGATCACCATCGCCTACTATCAGGCGGAATTGCCCTAGTCGGCTGGACATATTCGGATGCCAACCGTAACCCTCTCCTTGTGGCAAAGCGTTATCTTGATAGAAATAGACATAACTCTTAGGCGTTGGTAATGTGTAGAAAGCTTTAAGATTTAGTTTTTCGAAAAGAGGTTTAGCAGGTTCTGGAGTAACATTTAAATACATCTGTTTAGCTTCCTCTAAAGTAGCAGTATTGACAAAAGCATCCCGAAACAACGCAAATGGAAGCATGATTGTATCGTCCTTTGAGTTAGCTCTGAGTTGCTCAAACCCTTTCCTCATTTGTGGTGGAAATGCATCGGCAACCGATTCTCCATCTTTCAACACAAAGGCATCCCAGAAAACAAGACGCTTTATACGTTTTGGTACCTGTTCAGCAACTTTTTGAATGATTGTTCCCCCGAAACTGTGTCCTACAAGAACAAAGTCGTATAAGTTACATTCCAGAATAAAATCCACTATGGACTTAGTAATCATAGCATGTGTGACATTTTTATTCGGATCATTGCCGTGGCCTGCGTATTCTGGAGTATAGACAATATGCCCTCGACTGCGGAGTTCTGCTGCTACACCGTCCCAAAAATGAGCGTCAGCCCAAGAACCATGTACAAGTACAAAAGTAAGCCGTTGCTGTGGTGAAAATTGGTGCCTTTCAAATTCTAGAGCACTATTGTTCCATGAATAAGGGACGTAATGATAAACCCTAGGCATAAAACCATGTTGATAGGGAGATTGATGTATATCTTGATGATACGAAAACATGTACAAGACACCCTCTCAATTCGAAATATATAAACAACTTATGCCCATTGCGTTTGAGAGGTTCCCACACATAAACGTAAAAAAAGTAAGTTGCACAAAATTAGTAAATTACGAGTCTGACTAAAACGTATAACTTGATCAAACTCCTCTTGTTCATAACGATTACCCATCAGCGAATTTTCTATAAATTGAAAGTTTTCCTACAATACTTCAATGCTTTTTTAGATTTTTACACTTCTTTAATCGGAATAATTCACATGCTTAAACTAAATGATCACAGACCATTAATTCTACCACTTGGAATGATTTCCATAGCGCTTTCTCAAATTGTTCATTCAAACATCATTCATTCCAATAAATACAACCAGCAGACTTGGCCACTAGCTATTGTTTTTTTCTATTTTTTTACTTTTTTTCGTAACTAGGTTCAGAAGATTAAAAGACAAAGACGTAGATAGCGAAATTAAAGATGTTTTTAACAATATATACACTAAAATGTAAAATGCATAAAATTCTCCTCCATACAATTAGAGGCTTTTAAAAATAATTCCATTTATAGTAAATAATTAATCTATCATACTTAAAATGGATTATAATAGCAGTAGTAAATTGACATACTCTCACCCTCTTACTAAAAAATACGCTACTCGGTGTGTGAGTAGCGTTACTGACCAATATGAAATAATCTTGTAAGAGGTTAGCTCCTACTTGTTATTAAACTACCCGTAAGTTCAATTATATTTTTACAGAAGTTTTAAAATATATTTTGTAAACTCTTCAAATGATGATTTTTTTCCACGCTGGTTATACCACTTTCGAATCGTTTCGACTAACCAAAACGGCACTGAATTTCCATCTATTAAATGATAGTATTGCTCATATCCTTTTTTTAAATGCTCCCATCGATGATCATTACCTTGTAGTGTGTATTCAGAGACATCAATTATTTTTGCCCTTCCATTTTGTAGTAAAATATTTTTTAAATGTATATCACGAGGGTTAAGTCCCTTCTTCCGAACATATTCTCTTGCTTCCTCCACTTCATTTACAACCTGTTTTGGGATGTGAATACCTTGAAGAATGCAGTCAAAGAGCGTTTTTCCTTCTTCGTAGCTTAAAACCAGGTATTCATTGTATGCAGCAAAACATGTTGAAAAGTAAGGTGATTCTTCTAAAACTTGATAAACAGTTGCTTCAACTTTTACTTTGTGTACTTTGTCTTTGGCATATATTTTAAATGCATAAGCCGGCGCGGAAAGAGACTGAAAAACAGCTGCATCTGTACCAATACCTATACATTTCAAATCATTAGCCTCACCACATATGGTTACCGGCTCGTTATTTGGATTTGAGAAAACTTTTATTTTAGATAGAGAACCTATAGCTTTGTCCCAGTCGTTTTCCATATCATCTCTCCCATCATTTGCATTGAAGAAATTACACTATCTAATTACTTTAGTAGGGATTCGATATTGCTCTTAACAATATTTAGTTTATACATTGATCTTTATCTAGCAGCCATTAAAGATTAGGCTGTACTATCTTCCTGCTTTTTCACCACATTCTAAATGTCACACTTAAAACCCAATTTTCCTACATTTTCTCTTTAATTTTATAACGTTGGGAACTAATATTAGTTCCCATATACATTTCTCTTTATGTAATTTTACTGCTTCGTTAGCTGTAGAAGAACCAGTTCCCCTCTTCCCCTCCATCAGTAATATTTACCCTTAACCACCTTCATTAAAAACTTTCAAAGTGATTGGATGTAGCTTTACCTATACTCGTTAACCCAGTCCATTTAGCTAGTTGGAAAGCAATTGAACCTACTCCCCCAGCTACATATTATTAATATATTTTTATTCATATCTTCATTAAAAAACGATTGACATTTTTTCCTTTATCACTTCATAGGCAATGACCCAAAAGTAGTAGAGGATTACACCCAAACAATGAGAGAACAGTATTTCATGCATAAGAATTAGATGCGTGTACCTCATCTAATCTTAAGGATGTACTTAACATGAACTTAATTTAGTTTTCTGTTAAATTTTACTTAAAATTCATTAAAATCTAAGAAAATGTAAAAATGATAATTTCGGAGTAAAAAAACACCCATTTTGTAAACGAGTGTTTCGAGTCTTTTTTGATAACCACTTCGGTGGTGTGTTTTTTTCCCAGAGTTCAAATGATTTTGTATGGTGTAATTTTATAGAGATAGGTTGCTTTAGTCTCCAGGATTCTAGTGTATTACACTTTCATCCCTTAAACCCATTGCTCTAATCTGTTCAATTTTATAAAGCTCATTGGAGTTTTTATCAAGTGTTAGATAAACCTTTCTAGGAATGTAATTTCCAACTTATAAATTTTATAAACAGTTCGACTTTACCTCAAGACCAAATAAAACATAAAGGTTTGGTCTAAATGTATCTCTTTGTTGAATAATGTAAAAACAAGGAGCGTGATAAATTGGGTTTTGACAATTTCAATAAAAGTGAAAAGGAAACTACTTATAAAAGAATTAGCAGAATTCAAGATGATTGTGAGGAAAGTTGTAATAACAAAAATGTTCATCATGGAGTACAGGTACCACAACAAGTTGTTGGTACTGGACTTCCAGGTTTTGCTTATATTTATGATACAACTGCACAACCAGGTATACCAAATAATGGCCAAGTTACGTTCAATACAAATGGTAATATTACCCCTGCAGGATTTGTATCACATGTACCAGGAACAGCACCTATCATTATAAACCAAACGGGGACTTATCTTATTACCTACGAAGTGTTCGTTACAGGTGGTCCTTTTGCATTTGCCCTTTTCAACGGCGACAACCAAATAGCAGGTTCTAATTACGGAGGCAATGGTGGTTCCGACCCGCAAAATGGTCAAGTAATAACGACTTTAAATTCATCGGATGTTCTTACTTTGAGAAATATTCATCCAAACCCGACAGCTTTATTAAACACAATTATTGGGGGCACACCGGTTGTCAGCGCGTCTATTGTCATTTTAAGATTAGCTTAAGGATTTTATTGAGAGTATACTTTTGGATTTTGGCCTTTACTTTAAAAAGCCCATTACCAATTAGGGTAACGGGCCTTTATATCATTATCGAACAATACCTCTATCTTTTTCTTGCCGAATTCATATGCTTCTTTTACGGCAGTTATGTGAGTGTCTAATGTAACACCCCCAACCTTTATCACGTAGGGGAACCATATCACCTAGCTCGAGAGTAAGGAATACCTGATTGACCCTTTAGAAATTAATGATTTTTTAACAAGATATTGATTTAAGTAAAAGAGATGTGAATTTAGATTCTCTTTAGCTCATATGGGTTATTGTGTATAAATAAGTTCCATATCAAAAAGCTTTCCAATAGTACTTCAACATTTTCATTTAGTGTTTAGAATTTTTTATTTATGATTTTATTTATTTCTTTATGCTCGCAAAACCACATCAAGTTCTACCCTCTCAACCCGTAGTGTTTCGGCTGTTTGAGGCAGTTTACAGAGCATAAGAAAAAGCCTCCATACGAAAATGAAAGCTTAAATATTATTGTAAATTATCGAGAACTCACTTTTGACATCGTGGTAGAGCGTACAAAGTTAATTCGTAATTGTGTTTTAGATAAGTGCGTTTCCGTGCACTTTGTTGATGTAGTAAGTTGGTTTTAGTAAGGAGCTATACTTATCAATTGCTTGTTTTATTTTTTAACCATAAAAACCAGAGTTAATCCACAATTTTGAGGATCACTCTGGTTTTATATTTTGATTTCGAATCCATTTCTACATTTGCATATCTCTAAAATAGATAACTGATTAATAGCCCTACTGATAACAAAAAACAAAAAACTGTATTTGTCAATGCTGTTGATTTCATGGCAATACGCATATATTGGGGTTCTATTGCACCCTTTTGAAAACCCTTTATTGCTGTTATTGGCTTTTTCAAACCCATGAATAAAACTAAAGACCATGGGCTTATATATCCCATTAACACAATTAGTAAAATCCACAAATAGGAAAATACAAATGCTATCGCTAACAATTTAACTGCTTTCTCTCTACCAAGGAGGATAGGCAACGTTTTTCTTCCACCTTTAATATCTTCATCAATATCTCGAATATTATTGGACATGTTGATTGCCCCAACTAAAATCCCAATTGGAATGGATATCAATATACTTTCAACTGTTAAAGAACCTGTTTGAATAAAGAAAGCTATTAATACAAAACCTGTTCCCATTGACAATCCAGAAAACAACTCTCCAAGCGGTGTATACGCAATTGGTAATGGGCCGCCTGTGTATAAATAGCCAACTGCCATACCACATAAACCGATGACTGCTAACCACCAAGTACTATTCATACAAATATATACACCGATAAATGCTGCAACGATATACAATAGAATAGCCACAGTTAAGACGTTTTTGGGTTTTAATCCATGACGGACAATCCCGCCACCAATCCCAACAGAATCAGCAGTATCTAACCCGCGTTTAAAATCATAATACTCATTGAATAAATTTGTTGCAATTTGCAATGCTAAACACGAAATTATCATTCCGATAAATAGTAACCAATCAATCTTGGTTTCAAAAAGTGCTACAACTGTCCCCAATATAACAGGAGCAAACGTCGCTGTTAATGTATGTGGTCGAGTCATTGTCCACATTAACTTAGCTGAACTGATTTCTTTTTTACTTCCCATAAAGCATTCTATCTCCCTAGATTTTCTATACTAGAAGTATTA
Source organism: Lysinibacillus sp. A1 (assembly GCF_000801965.1). Classification (NCBI taxonomy): domain Bacteria; kingdom Bacillati; phylum Bacillota; class Bacilli; order Caryophanales; family Bacillaceae; genus Lysinibacillus; species Lysinibacillus sp. A1. The sequence continues at coordinate 41,346 of NZ_JSZM01000033.1, read as the reverse complement.
ATTCTATTTATTTCATTTTTCCGTAATAAATTATATCATATCTATCAAAAATTTAACTATCCAGAGTTTTTAGTTGGATTACAAGGACCTATTAGGAAAAATTCTGTGATAAGGGATGTTATGCCCCCAACAACATTTGTTTAATTATATAGTCTCTTATGTAAATAATCCTCATGCTTGATAATCTCATTGCTTTCCGATCACGCGTATGCTATCACCATTTAAAAGCCTATTAAGTATCTCAATCTCTCTGTCTCCTTATACGAACTGAATACGTTTTTGTACTTCTGCAATTTTTTATTCATACTCCTTAATGCGATAATTTAGCGATAATACACACGCTATACTTCTATATAAACAGATCACTCGTTCCACAACTTGCCTTTGGTAATGTTGCCTCAATGCCATATATAGCCGTTTTAGATCCAATAAAGCTATTGTTTTCTGCCGTAATCAGTGAACGATTCAGCATTGTAACCATGATTTTAGGTTACTTTTTGGGGTACATACTTTCCCCTACTTCCCCCCTCCCTCTATTTTGTTAAAAACAAACAACTTAATGAACTACAGCCAACATTGATATATCAACGTTTTACAACAAAAAAACACCCGTTTTGTAAACGAGTGTTTCGAGTATTTTATGATAACCACTTCGGTGGTGTGTTTTTTTCCCAGTAAATATCGCCTAGGTTATAGTGTGCCATGAAGTCGTCCTCGACGCTGTGATAGTGGAAGTTGTAATAATAGCCTTCCTGCGGTCTTTTTTCCGTACGTACGTGGAAGCGGATGACATCTGATCCTGTGTCGTTGTTGATGACATTGAAAATTTTCTCACCATAATTACCACTTGGCTTTTCAGAGATGGTTAAAGATGCTAAGGATTGCTCGTCCAAACTAGCGACAGTCATGGCAATCGCCTCCTCCATTTTTGGGAAGATGATGTTGTCAAATTCATGGCTAATTTTAGGACCAATTTTAGTACCAAACTTTATGTATGATTGCTCTCTCGCTGCATCCATAAGCAAGGTATTATAATCAATTTCTTCCTCTTGGATATGAATCTGCTCGTCACTACTATAATCAGGCTCAGCAGCTAGAGCTGTGCTTGACCCCGATGCAGGACCGATAGATGCACGATTCGAAGGATTTTGATCAAATGCTTCCCATATTTCATGCGTTGGCGTAATTAAACCAAATGTTAAAAACGCAACCATTATGACAATACTTTTTTTAACCCACGTTTTCATTCAGTATCACCTACTCTTTATGTACAAATTGGTAATTCTCCTATTATTATATACGTTCTCGCCATTAAAAGGTTTCATATTTCTATAATTCATTGTACAATATTTATGAATAATGTGTCGGTTTTTTAAAGGAGGTACAAAGCATGAGCATCGCAATGGGTATTGGTCTTTTATTAATGTTAGGTTACTTATCATCTTTATGTTTCACGGACTAATTTTTTTATTTTGTAATAAGCACTTTATTAAGCCCTCAAAAGCCTGTTATATGCAGTCTTTTGGGGTTTTTTATTTTTCTTTACAATGCATATTAACGCAAAATAATGCAAAAAGTTGGGGCTAATATAATATTACTAATACTTGGCAGTGTGTTAAGCAAAATTTTTAATTTATTTAGTAATGAGTATTAACTATTGGTTAAATTAACTGTCCATCAACTTAACCAGAAAGACGCTACTCCAGAAATGTTAAAAGAAGCTGGTCTTGGAGACCGTTATGTAAATCATGATAAAGCATTATTTTATGAAAATGCCTCAGGGGTTCCTTTTACAGCGACCTATATACAGGCTAAAGGAGATCCGATAGCTGATTTGTATGAAGATATTGCTGCAGAAGAAAAGGCGCGTGCCACTTATCAATGGATTATCGATTTATCTGATGATACGGATTTAAATGATAACTTAAAGTTTTTACGTGAGCGAGAAGTTGTCCATTCTCAGCGTTTTAGAGAAGCTGTAGAAATTTTAAAAGATGGCAGAAATCAAAAGAAAATTTTCTAACAATATGTTAGACCACTTTTTTGGAGGTGGTCTCTTTTTAATTTTTGGGGCTTTTTAAGTCACTCAAAGTTTTTTATAAAAACTATTCATTTTTTGCTTCCTTTGAATAAGTGTATCCTCGGATGACTGACTCTGATTATAAAAATCAAAGCATAATAACTATCCTTTTGTGTAGAATTAATACATTGAAAAAAGCTGCAACGTCGTCGCACGTCACAGCTTAAAATGCGTTGTTTAATTATTCATATCTTTAAGGCCAGGGCTGTGTTCATTTGGCATCTCTGGCATAACTGGTACTGGAAATCCTTCAGGTGGTGGAGTCACATTTAAATCTCCACCATTTCTACTAGGTGTTTGTCCTTGGAAGATTTCACCGATTCGAGTTGGATCTAATCTAAAGTTAAACTGAGCATTATGATAGCCCATTTCAACGAACTTCCTACATTCAGGATATTTGTTGATATCGTAGTTTGGTACAGGGAATAGTTTTCCCCAATCTACTCCTAAAGTTTCCAATGCTTTGGCAAAAGCGTTCTGATGAGCATTGTCACGAACGATTAGAAAAGCAAGTGTTTCCCTAAATGTCTGATTAGAACTCATTTCATATATACGTGTTTTTTGAAGTACACCAGTTGACTCAAGAACTAAGTTATCTAATAAATCTGCAATGAGGTTTCCGTGAGCATACACCCAAGAGCCATTCCAAGGGTTACCTGCAGCATCGACAGGTAAAGATGATTGTGCCCCCACAATATAATGGTGTGGGTTTGCATGTCTAACGGCCTCGTCTAAAGGAGCTTGGTCCATACCGCTATTGCCTATGGCAGAAGATTCTCCAGAATCATTTAGTAATTGATTAATGACCGTTTAATCCAAACCTAAGGCGTTTTGTATAAATAGACTTGCTACAGGGCAGACTTTTTAAAGAAAATTTTGGAGGTGCGAATTACGTGTTTGAGAAAAAATTAGCACTTCATGAAACAATGGAATTTCATGAAGTCATTAACTTTATGACAACTAGTTTACTTAAATCGAAGCTGAGTCAAGGTGTGGTCTTTGATGATGATTTAAGAGCATTATTGGACAAGAATGTGAAATTATCTACCCCAGCACTCACTGCTATGGTTAAGTTATACTCTAAATCGGAATTAGAATATTAGGAGGGCAATTGTATGGAAGACTATTTAGATCCTATAAATTCAATTGGAATGCCTGAACTAACTGATTCCGGGATTGCTCTTGAGTTTTTACTAACAACCAAGACGGGTATTAGAAATCTTTCAATTGCCTTAACCGAAACAGCTTCTCCTGCACTTCGGAAAATCATGAGAACTCAGCTGGATGTGATGGTTGATTTATACTTTGAAATTTCTGAACTGATGCTAAAAAAAGAATGGTTAAAACCTTATGATTTAGAAGGTCAAAAAGAACTGGATATTAAATCTGCCGAAAATGCGATTAGTATTGCACAGTTGGATTTATTCCCTAAAAGCATGAATCGAAAAGGAATGTTCCCTACCCCACCGAAAAAATAAAAGAAAAAGAGGGATTTTATTAATGAAAGCTGTCACTTTTCAAGGCATAAAAAATGTCGAGGTTAAAGAAGTAAAAGATCCTAAAATAAAAAAAGTCGATGATATTATTGTTCGTTTAACCACTACTGCCATTTGCGGGTCAGACTTGCATTTGATCCATGGAATGATCCCGAATATTGGACAGGACTATGTGATTGGCCATGAACCGATGGGCATTGTAGAAGAAGTTGGCAAGGGTGTGACGAAGGTTAAAAAGGGTGACCGAGTTGTCATTCCTTTTAATATTGCTTGTGGGGAATGTTGGTATTGCAATCATGACCTGGAAAGTCAGTGTGATAATGCAAACGATAATGGCGAAATGGGTGCTTACTTTGGTTATTCAGATACAACAGGCGGTTTTCCTGGAGGACAGGCAGAGTATATGCGAGTTCCTTATGGCAATTTTATCCCCTTCAAAATTCCAGAGAAATCTGAAGTTCCCGATGAAAGTCTAGTTCTCCTTGCAGATGCTGCCTCTACTGCTTTCTGGAGTGTAGATAATGCTGGTGTAAAGAAAGGAGATACTGTTGTAATTCTTGGCTGCGGACCTGTTGGACTATTAGCACAAAAATTTGCTTGGTTGAAAGGAGCAGAAAGAGTAATCGCAGTTGACTACATCGGATATCGTCTTAAACATGCAAAGAAGACAAATAAAGTCGAAATTGTTAATTTTGAAGACCATGAAAATTGTGGTGAATATCTAAAAGAGATTACCAAGGGCGGTGCAGACGTGGTCATTGATTGTGTCGGGATGAGCGGAAAAATGACGCCACTCGAATTGCTTGCAAGTGGCGTAAAACTTCAAAGTGGTGCTATGGGAGCTATTGTCACAGCCAGTCAAGCTGTACGTAAAGGAGGAACTATCCAAATTACAGGTGTATATGGTGGTCGATACAACGCCTTCCCACTCGGAGATATTTTCCAGCGTAATGTAGCGATTCGTACTGGACAAGCTCCAGTTGTTCATATCATGCCTCATGTCTATAACTTAATCGCAGATGGTAAAGTGAACGCAGGTGATATCATTACACACGTCCTCCCTCTTGAAAAAGCAAAACATGGTTATGAAATATTCGATACCAAACAGGAAAACTGTATTAAAGTGGTTTTAAAACCCTAAATATAGTATTACGGTACTTTTGTCTCTCTATTGCAAAAGTACTTTCAATACTTTTCCATTTATTTAATGCTTCACGGACTAATTTAATCAATATGCATAATATAAACTGTTCTTATGTATAACGTCGTGTTATCAAGGTTTTAGCTTTTATTTTTGAATTTCTTTTATTGCAATATGATGTAAAATAACGCTCTCAATTGAGCAAATAGAAATATCCGGCGTGTATACAGGAACATATGAGTAATAAAGATTGGGGCTAACCGCTTCAATCTTTTTTATTTGGTAGCATAATAAAAGCATCTACTATAAATAACTGTAGATGCTTCGCTTCTATTTATCATTCATGCCATTCAGAGAATATTTACAGAATAGGTACAATTCCATTGCTACTATGTTACATATGAAGCGCCCTGTAAAAGAAAGCAATGAACTGTGCACGTGTTACTGGTTCATTCGGTCTGAAAATCCCATTATCCCCTAATGCAACACCATGATCTTCGAGTGTAGCAATATAATCATGAGCCCAATGTGTAGTAGAAACATCTTCGAAATGACTTGTTCCTTCTGGTGTCAATCCAAAGGCAAGCACTATTATTTTTGCCATTTGAGCTCGTGTTAATGATTCACTTGGATGGAAGGATCCATTTGATCCATCGATAATTTTTGCCTGCTGTAATTTCATAATTTCCTCATAGTACGGATGGCTTGGTGCAACATCATTAAATGGTATTGCCTCACGTCTAGGTACTAACTCAAATGCACGAGTGAATATGATTGCAACATGCTGACGTTGTATTGACTCATCTGGACGAAATGTACCGTCTGGATAACCATTGATAATGCCACGTGGTGCTATATATTCAATCATTTCCTTCGCCCAGTGTGTTGAAATATCACTAAACGTAATAGTTGGTATTGGCTGAACAGGGATTTCTGGATCTGTTGGTATTTCTGGCTTTACTGGAATCTCTGGTGTTAGTTTAGGAATAGGGTTAGGATTTGTTTCTGGTGTTGGAATATGGCCTCCACTGCCTCCTGATGAATTAATTTCAATCCACTTCGCATAGAGCGTTGTATTCCCTATTACCGTATCTTTTGTAAAATCCCATGAATTTTTAAGAGTAGCCTCTTTAAACCAGCCCCCAAATGTATAACCTAGTTTTGTTGGCGCAATTGGTTCTGTTGTTGTTCCGTTGTAGGATATATTCTGATCTGCTACAACACTGCCTCCATTTGATTCAAATGACAATGTATAAAGATTAACCTTCCACAAGGCATACAATGTGACATCCGACGCATTAATAATAAACTTGGTATTCACCATATAGTTTATCCCACTGCCATCTTCTTTTGTATTCCAACCATTGAACGTAAATCCAGTTTTCACTAGATTGCCAGTATTACCAGCTACTGTAACACTATGTCCATTCTCATAAGTTTGACTATTGACGGGTACTTGTCCTCCAGTAGCTCTGTTTCCGTCATATATTACTGTATATTTAATTGGAGCTGTCTTAACAATGCTGAAAGTCATGGTAATTGAGTTGCCTGCTAGATCTGTAACAACGAGCGTATACCACCCTTCTGTATCCACAGAGGTGCCACTTACAAATGAATGACCATTTAATGTTGCTGTTCCTTCGTTAAAGGTAATTGTTCTTTCCGTATTGTAGCTAGCTCCATTTACTACTCCGCTGACGATTGGAGCAGTTGTATCCAATACAATACTGTCTTGAATGACGCTAATATTGCCTGCTCGATCAATTAAACGAACATATACTGTTTTATTTCCGTCTCCATCTGGTAACGTAAAGCTCTTAGTGGAGCTAAAGGCTTCGTCAGGTGTCCAATTACTATTATTACTTGAATATTGCACTCCTACCACATCAGTGACGCCATTCCCTAAGGTTAAATTAAGCGTTACTTCACGATTCATTGTATGCGAGTTGCCATTATTAATAACTACGATACCTGAAGGCGCTACAGTATCTAGAGTTATGGTTCTTTGATATTCTGGTGATTCATTCCCCGCAGCGTCAACAAGCTTAAATGTCAATATTTTATCTTCGTTAACAGCTCCTATACTTAGCATAAAGCTTGGTACATAAGGGATTTGTGTAAATGGATTTCCATTAACCGAATATTGTATATACGTACTATCTTGTACACCCACATTTGGCGTTACTGAAACGGATATAGCTGCACTATTCGTATATTGGTTGCCTTGATTCACAATTACCGTTCCTGTTGGTGGAGTTTTATCTATTTGAAATTGGATCGTTTCTGATAGGCCGCCTGTTGTAACGGTTAGTGTATACGAGCCTTCAGCAGTAACTGGTGTTCCACTTGTAAATGGATGTCCATTTAACGTTGCTGTTCCGACATTAAATTGCGGTGTTACATTTGTGTTATATAGACCACCATCTACAACACCAGTTATTTCAATGTTAGCCATTTCAGAATACGTAATAATTAAATATGGACCCAGTCTGCCGTCATGTGCATGATTTTCAGTCATCTGTATAAAATGATCAGAATTTGGTATTCCTGCTTGAGTTGCTTCTTGAGCAGTCATTCCTGAAAGAATAAAGGTTGCTCTAGGATCAGCTTTCGTAAACTCCTCTGATATATAGCTAGTAAAATTAAATGGGGCTAGCGTAGGTTTGAGTATAGGGACACTATGGGCTAGCAATCTTGTTTGTATAGATCCTGAAGTAGGGGCTGGTGGTGACGACATCATCACAGCATCTTGAGTCCAGTTATGATTTGTGCTTGTAGACACTTTTAGATAAAAGTTAGTTGTTCCTTGAAAAGTACCACCTGTTACAGGAATATAAAGATTTGCAGTTTCAACCCTGTACCCTACAGGAATGGGTGGCAACTGAAACTTAAGTAATACTTGAGCCTCTAAAGGATTACCATATATCCCCTGATAGCCTACATCAAGATATCCTAAATTCCCATCCTCATAAACTAACTCAGCATTAATACCCTGGTAAATCATTGTTGTATCCTCAGATGCATAAATTGGTGTCGAAACCATATTTGCAAAAGCTATATCTTTGTTACTAAAAATAAAGATTAATCCCATACTAACTATCAAAGGCAGTAAACTTACAATCGAAGCTATTTTCTTTTTCATCATACATGCTTCCTTTCTCCTTAACTAAAATAACTACGGTAATAGTTCAATTTATATCGCCTTTTGTTGCTTCAACCACATTTTTCGCTTGGTGATTTCTTTAATCTCATTACATCCACAGTATTCAGATGATTTTCACTGAATATCTATTCCATTATAAAAAGGAATTTCAAATTAAAATACTGACAAATGTTAATAGTTCAGTATTAACATTTGTTTCTTATACATTTTTCAAATTATACACTCCACAATTCATAATAAACTTTCTTTGAAAACAGTAGTAGATTATAAAAAAAGCCTTACATTGTCCTGTAAGGCCCTTCTAATTGCCATATACTAAAAAGCTTTATGACAGACTAAACCCGCTAATCAAGGTGATAAATCAATGGCTATAGCTCAAAAAATATCAAACATGGTAGATCAGTTATTTATATTTTTCAACAAAGCCTATAAGCCAAAACATTCTAGTAATGAGCAAGAAAGCTATGTTGAGAAATATAAAAAGTGGGACTTAGCTGATTTATCGATGCTACCAGAACACTTAAAAATCACAACGATAAAGCAAACAAGTAAACGTGAACAATGTAATGCTTTTCATCACAACTAACTTGTGGATGATATAAATGAAATCGATAAAAAAACGCTGAAATATTAAAGACGTACCTTGTGCAATCTCAAAATTTAGCACGCTTAGTTTAAAATGGTTGTCTGTAAATATGATTTAAAATAGCTTCTATGTCGCTATGTTCGTATTTTCATCCCCGATTTCTCTTTAACTAGAACTTGTTCTAATTTTACCTAGCAATAGATTCTTCCTAAAAACAGCACCCCCAACTATTAGCGTATAACTAACAATTGGGGGCGCAGATTGATTCCCATATTCTCTTTCCTATTTACTTTGCACTTTATAAACTTTACTATCAGGCTGTCTGTTCATTGCCTGTTGTAAAAATTGCGTTGCGGTAAATAATTTGTCTTCATCAATAGATGTTTGAATGCCTAAACGATGTAGGAAATTCACTAAATCATTCGTTGATACATTGCCACTTGCACCAGGGGCATAAGGGCAACCACCCAATCCACCAATAGCACTGTCGTATTTTGTGATCCCCAGTTCAAGAGCAGTATATATATTGGCTAAAGCGCGGCCATACGTATCATGAAAATGAAGGGCAAACAGATTACTGTCGTATTGCGTGAGCAGCTCTGTTAAAATAGCCTTTACTTGTACAGGGTCTGCTACACCGATTGTATCGCCCAGCGAAATCTCAGCAACGCCCATTTCTATATAGGCATCAATTATTCTCTTGACGGTTTGAATTTTTACCTCGTCCCCAAACGGACTGCCAAATACAGTTGATATATAGCCTCTTAACGCTATACCTTCACGATTTGCTGCCTCAGCTACAGCCTTTAGGTTATGCAAAGATTGGTCGATGGAAGCATTCAAATTACTTTGATTATGCTCCTCAGAGGCAGAAATAAATAATGCAATTTCATCAACTTTTTGTTGAATGGCTCCTTCTATCCCTTTTAAGTTAGGGACAAGCGCTGCATACGTTATTTTTTCATTACGTGTGATTTGCTCAAACACTTCTTGATGATCGGCCAAGGCTGGTATCCATTTTGGGCTAACGAACGAGGATACTTCGATATGGCGAACACCCGTTTCACTGATTAAGTTAATCCATTGCACTTTCAAATCAGTAGGAATAAATAAATTCTCATTTTGTAAGCCGTCACGCGGACCCACTTCTCTTATTTCCACTTTTTTTGGTAAAGTCATAAAGATACACTTCCTTTAACTAAATGCCGAACAGTTGTAGCATAATCCAGCTTGATGCGTAGAATACCATGAATTGCACACCGGCACCTACACCTAAAATACGATTTAATAAACCACCAACCGTTGCGACTGTAAATGTTAGAACTACCCCTAACAATTGTGCCTCATTATAGGCAAGCAAAAAAGCTAATCCTATGAACATGGCTACGATTGCTTCCTGACTAATATATTTTAATACTAATACAGACGCTTTACGTGCATAATTCATCGCAAACGGATAAGCAATTAAAGCCGCCACACTAATACCGATTAACCCAAAAATGAAAAAGTCCCATGATGACATTAACGTGTGTAGGTTGTTTACCGGATCCACAGTAAAAATCGGTGGTGCATTAAATAAAGGTGATGCTGGTCCAAGTGCTACTGGGCTTAACGGAATACCGAATGCAATTAATGGAATAATCGCTTCAGCGATATATGTCGATTCCGTTACTCCATTCATGACAGTAAGACTGGTTGTTGATTTTTTATAGGCACCTTTTGTGCGAGAGCCTACAATTTCTCCCATTAAAGACGTCATCCCTACAGGACTAAAGACAAATGTTAAGGAAGAAAGAAACGTTGTAATGCTCGTGAAAATTGTCTGCCTTTTCGATAAAATTTTAAATGGATTCGGAAAATAGCCTTTCCATGATTTCGTTTCAGGTGCAAGATTATATTGATTTTGCTTACTGCGCGTTAAATCATTTTTAGCAACAGGAGATGCGGCCATTAAAATATTACAAAACATTGGCCCAATGGCAATTCCTAAAAAGAATGTAATACTTAAATGTTTATCAAGCATTGCAAAGCTAACGCTATCTAAAGCCTTAATGAAAAACGCAAATGGAATAATGATTAAAAGACTTGCCCATTTCCCTTTTGAAAAGAACGCGATTAAAATAGCGGCAAGTGTAAAAATAATGCCTGACGAAGATTTAAAGAAGTCGGCAAATTGACCTAAAAACTGACCTAATAGGACGGCAGTTGGTAAGGCGATAAAGGCACCGATGACACCACCTGAAATCATTTTACGTAGTGCAACATGCGGCATGCCTAATCTACGTAATGTATTTGCGTGGTCGATTAACGGTACAGCCGTTGTGTCACCAGGAATACCTAATAACGCAGTGGGTACAGCATGTGTTAAATGCTTAGCCAACACCCCCGCCATAAAAAATGCGAACACACCTTCAGGAGGCGCTCCTAGTAAAATAACTAGCAATGTAATGGGTACCATAATTGCAGTTTCATCTGTACCTGAGATAAGACCAATGACAGTGAAAATAGCTGCACCTAGAAGAGCAAATAGCAGAGCGATTAAATAAATACTCATTTTTTATCCGCTCCCTTCAAGCCTTGTAAGCTAGAAAGAATACCAAATTCCTCGAGCTCTTTTTTTGTCACAGGGTCTTCCTCAATTAAGCGTATTTCCTCATCGATATCAATTTGTAAATCTTCAAACGCTTCCTTTAAAGAATGACTAGATGTTTCATCCTCTACTAAAATACGCTTTGGTTTAAATAGGATGGTATTGATAACGACAACTATCAGAATACCTGCAATTCCTGTTAATAGTGAATAGGAATTAATCATTTGAGGGTCTGCAAACTTCGGAAATACCCACTGGCCTAATTGATAGCCCAAAAAGCTTGCTGCAACGCTTAAGATAATTGAAATGATTAACTGATTACCAGAAACCGTGTCACCTAGAATTTCGATAAACTTTTTTTCATCTACATTTTTTTGCTCATTATATGGAGTATTCGCCAAGTTATTCACCTCGCAGAGAATTTGTAATCTCTAAAACACGATCATAACGGAAATCTTTCTCTTCAACAGCCTGCTGCACAACACGGTCAATAATATCCCCGGTTGCTCCAGCCATTACAGCCAAGTTTTTGGCATGCAGACGCATATGACCAGATTGAATACCTTCTGCTGAAAGCGCTCGTAAGCTGGCTAGGTTTTCTACTAATCCTACCGCGGCAATATAGCTGGCTAGTTCCTCTGCAGATTGCACATCCATAATTTTTAGCGCGGCTTTTGCAACAGGATGAGTCTTTGTAGCCCCTCCCACAATACCAACAGCTAACGGTAATTCCAATGTGCCAACAAGATTGCCTTTTTTATTCAGCTCCCAAGTTGTTAAAGAACGATATCTGCCAGAACGGGCAGCATAGGCATGAGCGCCTGCCTCAACAGCACGTGTATCGTTACCCGATGCTAATACTGCTGCAGTAATACCATTCATAACTCCTTTATTATGGGTAGCAGCACGGTACGGATCAGAATCTGCAAATTCGTAAGCACTTACAATATTTTTCGCAATCTCTATCCCCCCGAGCATTTCTGTTGAGAATTCACCACGGGCACGAACAATACGCTTATCTGCTAAATTTGAAATTATTCGGAGCACAACTCGTCCATTTGTAATCCGTTCGATTAATGGTGACACAGATTCTGCCATCGTATTTACAGCATTTGCCCCCATCGCATCCTTCGTATCTACGATCAAATGCACAACAACCATTGTTTCTTTTGCTGTGTCGATTAAGTGCACTTCTATATCCTTTACTCCGCCGCCTAGCTTTACTAACGTCGGATCTTTTGCATTACAGTGTTCGATGATTTCATCTTTATGTTCAAAAATTTTCGCCCTTGCTGCATGAGGGTCATCAATATTTAATACTTGAATCTGTCCACGCATAACTGTTCCTGAACTGGAAGTAAAAATTCCGCCTAGCTCATATGCGGCACGTGCAGCATTACTAGCTGCAGCAATGACAGACGGTTCTTCCGTAGCCATTGGAATAAATACCTCTTTCCCATTTACTTTAAAATTGGCTGCTACCCCTAAAGGAATTGAAATGTGGCCAATAACATTTTCAACCATTGCATCTGCAAGCTCTAATGAAATTCCACTGTTTAAAGCTTCAACTTCCTCGTTTGTTAACTTTGATTTTTCAGCGATTAACTTAATTCGCTCTTCCACTGAAAGTAAATAAAATCCTTTAATTCGTGAAGTCATCCCCATACCCCCAAAAATATAAAAAAGTGTAATACAATTCAACTAAGTTGAATAGCATTACACCAATTGTAAATTGTCTGAATAGTATTGTAAACAAGAAAATTGTATTTTCGATTATATTTACGTTTAAAAGATAGATTTAATCCTCTACATAAATTGTCAATACTTTTGAGTTTTCCGCAGAGTTATTAATAAAGATATGTTCTTTTTTTCCTGAAAAATACGCCGAGTCACCTTCTTCTAATTGGTAAAACTTATTATCGTATTTCAAGATGATACTACCCGAAATGATATAAATGAATTCATCATTATCATGTGTATAAAGGGCTAAATTTTCTGCCCCATTATGTACAGTGACAATTGAAGGATTGATATTGCTCATATAGCTCTTATTCGCTAACAGCTCGTATTGATAACCAAGCTGATTCGTTTCAACCGTCTCATTGCGCTCTTTTTTCGAAACAATAGAAATGCCATCAAATTGATCCTGAATAACAAACCAAGCCATAGGCACATCAAATATTTCCGCAATTTTGGACAATGTCACCAGGCTCGGTGTCGCTTTGCCATTTTCTATTTTAGATATATGACTTTTCGTTAAATTGATCTGCGAAGCTAAATCATCCTGAGACATTTTATTTTTCTTTCGCATCTGCTTTATTTTTACTCCCACTTCTAGTAAGTTCATAAATTCCAGTCCCTTCGATCAGTTAGGCTTTTTACATAACTATACTATATTTTTAAATGTAGGATAGAAAATACGGAAAGTAGCTATTTAAGGTCTTGAAATGATGAGGGTGTGTAATGCTGCTCACTACACACCCTTTACTATGTTTTATGAAATAAGATTTATTAGCAGTCTTTCCGCCCTGTTTTGTGAATCGGCTAAACAACGTAAAAGTTTGTCAAAAGAACCCAAAAAGAGTGGCGTCATAGCCATGATGAAATATCAGCAATTTTCCTATCTATTAGGCATCTTTACCAAGTACCTCCGCCAAAAGCGGGATTGAGGAAGAGGAGCCTTTTCTAGATACTGCAAGGGAAGCAGCTTTTGAGGCTATATTTAGTGCGGATTTAATGTCTGCTTTCTGAGAAATCATACTAAGGAAATAGCCTAAAAAAGTATCCCCTGCTGCGGTCGTGTCTTTCACTTTGACTTTATAGATTTCTTGCTTGTGTTCTTGAATTTTGTCTCTATATACGACGCCATTTGTACCTAAGGTCAGCACAATCTTTAAATTACTATTGTTTGATAGTAAATGATCGAGTATTTTGTTAGGTGAGGTTTCTCCACTAATGGCCTGTCCCTCGATTTCATTTAGTAGTAAAAAATCAATTTTCGAAAGGTCTAAATCCTTCATCGTATCACTTATTGGAGAAGGATTTAACGCAATGGTTAAACCCTTCCTATATGCCGCATTAATTAGATCATCTAGACCGTTTATTTCGTTTTGTAGAACGAGGAAATCATCCGCATTGAAGTCCTCTAGTACTTGCTCAATTTGTTCGGCCGTTATTTCTTTATTCGCTCCACCATAAAGGAAAATACAATTTTCACCTGTGGGCGTCACTTGAATAATGGCATGCCCTGTAATCAAACCGTCCTCAACTATTCCATCAACATTAATTCCTTCTACGGCTAATGTTTGCTTGAGGAATAGACCATCTTTGCCAATCTTACCTGCATGAAACACTTGAGCGCCCGATTTTGAAAGGGCAATGGATTGATTTAATCCTTTTCCACCTGGATATTGTTCAAAGCTGTCCGAAGATAATGTTTCTCCTTCTTTCACAAAGTGAGGTAATGTATAGACCTTATCAATATTTAATGATCCGAAATTTAAAAATTTCATCTACCCTCCCCCTCCTATTAACTAATCAATAATTCTATTAGACGTTTCTTGAATAATGGATTGTCAATCGTCTTACAAACTGTGGCATTAGGCATATGCCCGGCAAATCCATCTGAAATGGCAAGCTTACTACCGTCATTTAAGATTACTTGACCATAGGCAGCAGCTTCTGTCGTACACACATAGCAATAACATAATTTGTCCTCCACAACGATTTCATCCCATAACACAACCCCCATTGCTACCGCATCTGGTAAATCAACAATATGTTCATTACTTCTTTCTAAATTATACGCAAGCAAGGAACGGTTACATTGAACAGAGAACACAGCCTCCTCTTTACCGCTCGCTAGTAATACATCCATATCTTCCTTATTCCATGCTGCTTCGCCTAAACATACATCAAATCCAATGATGGTAGTAGGTATACCAGAATTAAGCATAATACTATAGGCCTCTGCATCTACATACACATTAAATTCAGCAACAGGTGTTGTATTTCCAGGGCCAAAGCCAGAAGTACCCATTGTGTAAATATGCTTGACCTTTTTCATTGTCTTTGGTGCTTTTAATAGAGCAAGGGCAATATTTGTAACGGGACCAATCGTTACAATTTCGATTTCGCCAGGGTTATTTTCAATCAATTCAAGAATCGCATCTACGGCATGCTTGCTTTCTGGCAAAAGTGTGGGATGTATTAAATGACAATCGCCCATTCCATCTTCACCATGAACATTCACAGCTGTAACTAAATCACGCATAAGTGGTTTGGCTGCTCCAACATAAAGCGGTGGCTTTTGACCATTCGCAACCTCAATTGTCATTAGTGCATTTTTCGTCGCTAATTCAATCGGGACGTTGCCACAAACAGTGGTGATCGCCTCTACTTTTAGATTAGTTGATTTTAATGCCATAATTAAGGCTACCGCATCATCACTTCCAGTATCTGTATCAATAATTAATTTCCTCATAACAAGACCTCCCATTCATATTTGCTCTGATTATATAATTCAATCTATAATGAAAATAGGTCAAATGACCAAAACTAAAAAGATGGTGAACATATGGATTTTCAAGCTATTGTGAACGATGCACCAGCGCCTATTAAGAAAGAATTTATTTATAGAAAACATACAAAAGGCAGCCCTATCATTCACCCGCATGAACAAAATAATTATCTTTATATCCTTACTACAGGAACGGCAGAAGTGTATAGACAAAGCTATGAGGGAGCAATGCTGTCGCTTTATATTTATGATTCTTATAGTTGTTTTGGGGAAATAGAAATTTTTAATGAAAAAATGAAAACACTCGGTGTAATCGCGAAACAAAATTGTGAAACGATAGCTATCCATAAAACAAAGGTGTACGAATGGATGAAAATCGATTTTAATTTTAATGTTTATATCGTGAAACAACTTGCCTCCAAGTTAACATTAAGCTCAGATACTACAGCAAAATTATCATTGCTAACTGTTAAAGACCGTATTTTATTAAGCATACATAATCACTATAAAATCGGTGATTTAGATCATCTTACAAAGCAAATTTTATCAAGTGAGGTCTGTGCCCCCATTAGAAGCTTAAATCGTTCAATTAGTCAGTGTATCAATGAGGGCCTTATACATTATAAAAATAAAAAATTCACTATTCATTCATTTGAAGAAATAGAAAAACACCTTAAACATTTTTTATAAAGATACTATCTTTTGTTTCCATTGGAGAACGGTAGATTTTTCTAGCACATAAAAAAGTCGGTTTCCTATGTGTTCAGGATACCGACTTTTTTTGTTTCATCTAATTTGGTCCATTACCTAAGGAAACATGTATTAACCGTCCTTACTACATTCGTAGAGCCTCTTCACCCCTACTAATTCCTGTCGGTTAAATTCCATTTTGTATATATCGGGCTTGGTTGTTTGTAGCAAAAAATCTACATTGTACGCTTCATGATAGTATCCCATCATCAAGGTCATGACTAATGCGTGAGTTCCTATTACTACTTTCTGTCCCTCATAGGTATTTAATAGCTCTTTTAAAACTTTTACAGCTCTTTTTTGACAATCGTTATTTGATTCTCCACCCTCTAATGCTAAATTGGGGTCCAAGAAGGATTTCTCTAATAGCGGAAATAACTCACTATCAGGTAATCGCTTTTCTTCTGATGAAAAAATTCGCTCTTTTAATTCTTCACAAACGATAACTTCTTGACTCAGTTGTTTAGCTAATGGCTCAACAGTTAAAATGGAACGAGTATATGGACTGGATATTATAGTTTCAATTCCCTCACCCCTTAACAGTTCAGCGATACTTTGAGCACCTAATTGGCCGTTCACAGTTAACCCTCTTGTCCGGTCATTTCCATCATACGGAGATTCACCGTGCCTCACCATATAAATAAACGTCGTTTTCCCTTTAACAAATGCCACTAATCACTCACCTCGTGTATTATTTAGCAGGAACCATATATTTGTTTCAATGATATTCCAAAAATATATGGTTTATCCTTTTTTATAATCCATTTTATAGAACGAATCTGGATGAAATGAGTTTCAAAAAATGTAATTTAACACCAAATCAATCACCCTGAAATTCGATAAAGAAAAAAGAGTTGCCTATAAGACTCAAATATTCTTATTCAACATTAAAGAGCACCATTCTTTTTCAGGAATGATGCTCTTTTAAACCAAATCTACTTATGTTCAAATATATAATTGACAACTGTTAAATGACGCTCCAACGGCGTGTTTACATATATCCTAGCTTGTTAAGAAGACGGTTCATTATTATCGCCATTTCAGCACGGGTTGCAGTTTGATGTGGTTTAAAATCACCTTCCTTATCACCTATCATAATACCGTTGGAAATGATTTTTTGCACTGCCTCAGTAGCCCAATTGGATACTTCTTTGGAATCATTGAGAGATATCGAATAGTTTACAGAAGCATTTGAAGAAGTGCTGCTACCATATTCAAGTACTCTCGAAAGGATGACCGCAAGTTCTTCCCTTGAAACAAATTCATTCGGTCGGAAACTACCGTCCTCATACCCATTCACAAATCCAGCTTCTGTTGCAGAGGAAATCGCCTCTTCATACCATTGACCAGAAATATCGGATAATGCTGCAGTGTGCGCCGGCTCTGGGATGCCTATTGCTCTGACCAATAGTGCGGCTGTCTCCGCACGCGTTAAATGGGCATTCGGGTCAAAGATTCCCTGTCCTTTTCCCTCAAAGATAAGCATTGAAGCCAACTTTTCCGCTTCTTTTCTGGCCCAATGTCTTTTCATATCTGCAAAAATTTGTTGGTTTACAAAATTTAAGTACAAGCCATCACTGCTGGCGGGAAGCAAGGCATAGACTTGGCCTCGGATATTTTCATAACGGACCGGAACATATTTCAGTTGCTTAAGCTGCTCGTTCCATACCGTTACAATCGTATCTGTAGGGTTATCGGAAACGGCTATGCGTCTTTCAACCTTGCTGCCTAATTGTGTGATAGCAATTCCAGCTTCGTCTGCAATACTCATATTAATTTTAAATTGAATAGGGCCAGACAATAATTTTGCACCTCGGGATTTCAAATCATTTAATAAAGGAACTGGAGCTTCCGTCCCTCCAACGTAAATTGAAAAGTTGATTTTATCGCTGTTTTTCCCTACAAATTGGTTCTTTGCAGAAGCAACTAATTCAGAGACAGGTAGTTTCATTATTCCACCAGCTGTTGTTATTTGAAATGCAAACGAAGGATTCAACTTGAGTAATTTGTGTGCCGTTTCTCCGCTCACCTCGAAATATCCCTTTGCTGTCTTCTTATCGAGCTCAATAAAGCCAGATTTCACTTGAGACTGGGTAAGGTTCATTCTTTCCTTTTGATTATTTTGGTTAATAAAATCAATGTAAAAATGCGATTGTTGCTGTTCAGATTCGTTAGTAGGTTCCTTAGTTGGTTCTTTAATAGGTTCTTTTGGCCCCTCAACATTTGTATTATTCCTTAAAACAATCAAATGAAACTGTCGACTATCTGATTCCAGTCCTTTTGTTACCGTAGCTGTAAGGGTAACTGATTGGTCTCCAGATGATGGCTGGGAAACGGAACCGTCAGCAGGATTAATCAGCTCTGCCCGACTAGAAGTCCATGTAATGGAAGAACCATTCTTCCCTGTAGCTGGAAGGCTTAACCGATTTCGTACGTGCTTTTCGTCATCACCAGCTGTGTAACCAATCGCAAGTAGCTTAATATCTCGAGCCACTGCCTCTTTATCCACCATATCAGTAGCTAAAATCGTTAGGTTATATCGGATTTTATAAGTTGTCTGATTCGCATCAACCTCTGCTTCTAGCGTTATGGCTGAGTCGCCAACTGGGTAAGCCGGCCGATGCACGGCTCCTGTTGTTGCATCAAGTAAGCTGTTGTCCGAAGACGTCCAGCGAATGGGACGACCTGCATCATCTGCACTTGGTAACCCAACATTTGACTTCACCGCATTGAACGTTTCTCCTGTGGCGAACACTGGCTTTGGAGTAGCATAAACGGTTAGCTTACCTATGTCGTTTATAACCTCGTAATTGGACAAACGGTTCAATGGATCAAGAAGCTGTGCAGTAATATCATAAACACCTTCAGCGCTATCTTCCCTCGCTGCTGAATCATATTTTGCCGTAATGGAGTCATCGGCAACAGCGCCTGTAAGATTACCAGTGAATGGAGGATTTGCTTTACCTACCCAGCGTGATACTGAATCTGTCGCAACGCGAAGCTCGGCTTTTGTAACTGTTAGCACTCCCTCCTCCATCACAACCTGATAATTACTAAGCTTGTTTTCGGGATCAGATAAGGACGGAACGATTTGATACAATCCTACTGAGCTTGATTCGGTTGCTGCTGTCGAATAGGTCGCTAGAATTTCATCTCCATTCACAATTCCAGTGATTGAACCACTCAAAGGCGGATTGCTTTGTCCATATGCCCGGGATTGATTCGCAACCATGACGGTTAAAGGTGCTGGTGTCACAGTTAAAGTACCTGGTGAATAGGTGATTGTGTACTTCGTTGATGCCAAACCACTGGCTGTTATATTATAATTGCCGATTGAGCTTGAAGTATCAGCTACTGTCCAATACACTGGTTGCCCGATGGAGGCAGCTGTGTCCCATGGCATCAGGCCGTTATAGTTCAGTGTAAAATTGTTGTTAGATGTTCCATATTGTCTAGACACATTGTTAGGCGTTACAGTAAGCGGGGCTTTGTTGACCGTAAGTGTTGTTGTCTGTTCTGCCGCAGGGTAAGGATACGAAGCTTCTGTCGATACTTTCAATTCATAGCTTCCCGCAGCTTGCCTAAGTGAATAGGAGCCCGAACCAATACCTGCTGAATTGGTTGTGATAAAACCTATAGTACTTCCATTAATGGAGACAGTAATTCTCTTTCCTGCGATAGGCCCATCAGGTGTTGTCAGCATTGCTGAAATAACTATCGTTTGGCCGTATGTACCATTCAAAGGAGACACTGCGAGCGTAGTTGTATAATCCCTTGGTGATTGTCCGACATAGGTGTTAAAGCCGAAGTCATAATTTGTCCAATTGTTTTCCGTATAGGCTTGGCCCCCTCCATATACGTCGGAAGTATAAACCTTCCAAGACGTTTGCGGCGTATCACCGATTGAGGATGTTAACAGCATCGTATATTGCTGTCCCGCTTGTACTTGCGTCGGCTTATCGAATAATACGTTCACCCAGCCTCCCGGATTATAGGGAATATCCTTACTGCTAAATGTCGCAGTTGCTAGAGCAGCTCCAGAAACACTTTCACCAGCATAAATACTGAGCGTAAAAACAATACCTGAGCTTCCGTAATCCACCATATACAAATCGATTTTATTCAAATAACCGGACAAGCCTGCCGTAAAGCTTTGACCCTTTCCGTGCGCTCGAAAGATTCCACCCGGGTCCCCCGCTCCGGATGTTTGGTCAAGCGTATCAGCAGCTGATGCAGATCGAAGATCATTAAGTCTTTCTGGAATGACCACATTTTCCTCTTGTGCAGTATCATCAGTTAACATGACATCCGAATCGATAGGTGTCACAACAACATCATCATCGTTTGTATCATTTGCATCGGCAGACATATTCCCCCAGGGTAAACCAAATAGAAATAAAATGATGAAGATGTTACTTATTTTTTTCAAAGATAATTGCCCTCCTTTACGTGATTTGCCGTTTTTCTCTATGTATCATTATAGAAATACATACATTTTCACTATACTATAGAAAAAAAAAGAGTAATACTGAATAATGTTAATGATTAGCAAATTAACATTCAAAATTAATAGATTTTTGTATAGCATCAAATGTAAAGTGGACTGTAAGTAATAATCCGTTACTTAAAACCCTAAAGAGTTCATTCACACGACCACTTCAACTACTCTCAAATTAAGAAACCTACGAGAATAGTCACCCGTAAAGCTATAAAAAAGGTAGCACCTGAAATTTTTCCTGATGCTACCGACAAATTATCATATTTCTATCGTTTTTAAAGCGGGACTTAGTACAAATTCATATATATTCTTACATAATTTATTGAAACTGCTCTATGCATGTCGTCTTTGTACAACTAGTGAGAAGATAGCGTAACGACTGCTCCCTAGCAATTGCGTTTTGATCATCTCCCTATCCCCGATACACGAAATCATTTTATGAAAAACCCCGCGAACTTTTTATTGTTCGAGGGGTTTCTATCGTCATTGCCAAGCCTGCTCCTTACCATCCCACTGTTTAAAAAACTCTTCATCTGCCAATAGGACTTCATATATTGGGTTGAAAAATTGTTTAACAATACCTTTTTCTAGTATAGTTGTTGGCTCCCATGTCAGGTGACGTTGGTCAGACAATTCTTCAAGATAAGCCTGTAATTTACGGCCTTCTATGTTTTGTGTTTCTAATACCCTCTCAATATCTTCTACTATTTTTGAAGTCATAGAGGGATATTGGAATATGTCAAGCAAGCCTTGGGCAACTACAAATTCAATTGGAGAGGTAGAGAGCTCCGCTAGCTTCATGTCTAGCATCGACGGGAAAGTAATGGTCGTCGGCGCTATTCGATTTTCTATAAAGGTTATTTTAACTTCTATGTATGTAGTGATCGTATCCAATTTTGCCGGTATCTTTAAGTGAATACGCGAATCCGTTATTAAACTTTCGATGTCATTTTCTAAAAATTGAACGCCGTCCTCTTGTATTTCGATCGAACAAATTTCTGTAAATGCCTGTTGGACTATGTCGTTTTGATACGCGCTTTTTTGTGCTGTGAGTGTTAGTTCATTCGGAGGCATCCCTACTCCTTCAGCTAATGTAAAGAAGAAAAGATCCCCTTCTATGTAAAATTGATCATAATAGGATGATGTTGATAAACGGTAGAGAAGTCTTTCCTGACAATAAAATGCTACTAGTTGCTCAATGCTTGCTTTTTTCATTTCTGCCATTTTTGTTAATTGCGTAATTACATCTGCTGTTATTGTATTGATTTTCTCCATAAACTTCCCTCACCTTTTTGATTTTTCAGATTTTTAACTATAGAATTTAGACTTTTACTAAAATTCTTGCTTTTATTATTACTTATTTTACTAGCATAGTAAACGGTAATGTATACCAGCATAATTTTGGCAACAAAAAAACTGCCAGCAACTCATGCGACAGCGTCCAACAATTAGACAAGGGGCAGCCTCGCTCATGCGAAACTACCCCTTTAGTATTTATAGGTAACATTTTCGTAAATTGTAAAAGTCTCAACCCAATCATCTGGGGAATATTATCTTGAAACAATAGTTGTTTCATCACCGCGGTAAAATTCCACTGTGTGCTCTCTAACTTAAGCAACGCAAACCCTACCATCTTTTGCGTCCTTGCAGCCCCAAAGCATGCGCCAGTGTGAATAAGTATCTACAAAAACAAAAAGCAGAATGCCAGATTACTGAAATATGCCACCTAAAATAGCACGTTTTCAATTATAGCACTCTATATTAAAAATGTAAAGCACTAATTATAAAATCTCTCAAACACCATACGAATTATCGTTCAAAAATAAATAGAGTTACCAAATGGGATGTCATTCTTTTCTCGAATAGATTAAGGCACCACCTGATCCCATCATCATTAAATGTTTACCAGAAGGAGAAAATCCACATTTTATAGCACCATCCAAACGCTGTATATCAATAGCTGTAGCATTGCTAAAATAGCTATAACGGGGTGTAAATAGATAATCGAGGACTACTGTTGCACGTGGCCACCATGGGTAAATGACTTCAACCTGCCAGCCGTCCGATGTCACATGTATCCCATCCCCCGCTTCCAAGCCAAAAATGAAGGTAGTTTCTTTTGATAATGGAGAGTGAAAGGTTATGCGATCCTCACTGACACAGTCCTCCGTCAATTCTGCATCTCGTTCACGATGAAGACAAAGACCCGTTATCGGTTCAGTGATACTATAGCCCGACCCACTTATGAGGATGATATTTTCATCTTGATCCCATCCACAGGCTCGTACACCATTGGCAGGAATGATCGTTTCATGCTCCCACGGACTCGGAGGTTTTGTAGCTTTCAATGATTGTGCTTTGGCTAATAAATCTAGTTCAAAAGGGGTTCTAATTTCGCTATTCGTCATATATTTGGAGCCTCCTTATTTTTGCCCTATAAGTAAATAGAGGCCTGTCTTAAAACAAGCCCCTACACTTCGAGAACACCATAATGAAACTTAGCGGTCACTCGCTCATATTGCTGAAAATGATACTTCGTAAACCATTCTGATCGAAAATGAGCCTTCAGCACCACACGCTTTTTCGCGACCCGCTTCGCTTCTTGCACCCATTCATCAGTTAAAGTAACATGCTCACCCACTCGGCGTAAAGCCTCGAAATTATTGGATTCTTCAATAGCTTCCTCAAACATTGGATCCATATAAACGACATCAAACGCATTCGCTGGCAATGTTTTTAAATAACGAACTGCCTCGGACTGAACGACCTCGATTTGTCGCATACAGGCCGTTAACGGTAGCTCTGTTGTATCATAACTTTGCATGCCCTGCCCGACAATAAAGGCGACATTTGGATTTGCTTCTAGGCCTACAATGCGCCCTGTTTCCCCAACCATATAAGCGGCTAACATCGCATCCGCCGCTAGTCCAAGCGTACAATCCAGTACTGTATCTCCTAGCTGAAGCTGCGTGGCTTCTAAAAATGGCTCTGCCTCACCTCGAGCAATCCGTTTTAAGCGAAATGCCGCAGAATTAGGATGGAAGAAAAACGGCTCCTCTACCCCATAAGCATAATAATCATAGCGATTTTTCCCTGCCACTATAATATTTGCCTGAAACGCCTCTGACATCTTCCGAACAGAGCGCTTTTTCCTCGGCTCAAATGTAGCCCCTAATGTTTGACACGCAAAAGCAGCGAGCGCCATCGATTCATCGTCTGGTCTGCCCGCTGTTGTTACAATCGTATTTATTGCTCGCATGTTTGTTCTAATACGCCAGTTAAATGGGAAACGATTTGCTCCACAGGGAAGCCTTCAATTTGTTCACGTGGAATAAAATAAGCCAATTCCCCATCCTTTAAAATCGCCATGGAAGGTGAGCTTGGTGGTACTTCATCGAAATAACCACGCATTGCTGCAGTCGCCTCTGGGTCCTGCCCCGCAAACACTGTCACAAGATGATCCGGCTTCACTGCCGCAATCGCCTCACGCGCTGCTGGACGAGCAAGCCCTGCCGCACAACCACACACCGAGTTAATGACTACTAACGAGGTCCCCTTCGTCTCTGCCATAAATTCATTTACCGCATCAGCCGTCGTCAGCTCCGTAAACCCAGCTCCTACTAGCTCCTCACGCATCGGTTTCACAACCTGCTTCATATATTCATCATAAGCGTTCATGCTTTTACCCTCTTTCATATGTATTCGCAAACCTAATTATAGCAAGGTTTTGTGTGAATGTACAAAGACATGCTTTTTGCCTCATTTCGTAGGTTTTAGGGGGAAATGTGACTTTTTCGTGATTTTGGTGACTTTTTTGTGTAACGGATAGTAGTTTTATTCGGGTCGTTATACACCTAAAAAATGGTATATATACAATTAGCCACCCATCATCGACAATCATGTGTAAACATGATTGTCGCTACACCCATATCAGTCATTGTTCGTGTGATACCTAAAATAGCTTCATTTTTAATCCTAATTGTCCGGCAGCCTCAGCCAACTTTGCAATTTCAGTGGCAGCAGCAGGTATCTCTTTAGACAACTTCGGGTTTAATCAGAGAAGAATTGGAATTCAGATTCAGTTTCATCCGCAGATTTTCAAACAACTGCAAAGGCAAATGCTCCAACACCCTTTGCTGTAATTGGTGCTGTGACATACATTAATATTTCTTACCAGCATTCATCAATCCATCGACAATTGAAGATAATCTACCCCCAACTTCCTTTATGCGTTGTCCATTGAGTCCATTGAGATGACTTGATTCGAAATTGGTCTGTAACCTCTGCTAATTCACGTTCTAAGTGATTGTATTGTGCTTGTGTGTGGTTAACAGCATTGGCTTGTTGTTAAATCTGTGCTGGGGATGCAGTACCTGAAGCAACAAGTTCATCATACCTACGCCGCTGCTCTTGCAATTTAATTGATGCAGCATCAAAGGACAACTTTAATTCACAATTTATTTAGCCCATACAAATTAGCAAAATCAGTATGTTTTGAAAAACCTTCATTAATTTTACCGAAAGGAAGCATATTACATTTAGATATCAGTTCATCCCTAAAGTTACAAAATAGCCATCTATACGAACTATTTGATAGATGGCTATTCGCTGTATGGGAAACGATGTGCATATTTATAAATTTTTGACTTACTTATTACCATTCATGTGTAATAGACGCGTCATCTGCTTTACTTTCTTTTGCCGCCAATCCTAATGAAATATCTCCAGTAGTAATTGTAACCGAACCAGTAAACCCAATTGTCATATGTGTATAATGACCAAATATATTTGATCTAATATCACTAGAACTTGATCTATTTGCTTCGACTGATAAATAACCTGTATGAGAGTATCCTGGTTCG
The DNA here is from genome assembly GCF_000801965.1 of Lysinibacillus sp. A1. NCBI lineage: Bacteria > Bacillati > Bacillota > Bacilli > Caryophanales > Bacillaceae > Lysinibacillus > Lysinibacillus sp. A1. Next base: position 15,661 of record NZ_JSZM01000033.1, on the reverse strand, counting down.
CCTTTTATATCAAATAATGTTGCTACTCCATTATTATTTTTTTCGTTTGATCCTGTATAATATCTATCTGATCCGTGAATATCTCTAAATATATAACGGAAATTAATAGTATTGTCATATCTTACAACGTTTGCAGAGTGTGTAATCGCAAATGCATCTTTAAAGAATACCTGTGGTCCTTTTTTCCACATAAATTCATTTTTCAGCAATACTCGTCCGTTTGTAAGCTTTGTAGAGGATAGAGTCATTGCTAACCAAGTGCTATTATTGATACCCACAGCAAACTGTTCTAGTTTATTCATTTCTCTAAAAGCTTCTGCTTCAGAATATTTAGTTACTTCCAAAGTCCCTTCAGGTAGATATTTATTGGAAACAAAATTGTAATAATTTGTAACACTCTGTGATTCATCTGCAGCAGTTAAATCTTGATAATATTCAACATATTCTTCTTTTGTTACACTTGAGGCGATGTCTTCGCTGAAGCCTAATGTTGTTAAATGTTCAATTTCTTCGGGAGTCAACTCACTTGCACTTGCATTTGTACTAAAGATTGTCAGAATAATAAATGTTAAAAAAGGCATAGCTAAAAATCTCTTACGAATATTCATAGTTTTTATCCTCTCCATTTTTTCTTAATTAAAATTAGTTTCAAATGCCTTAACCAATTGTTCCCATTGTTTTACAACTGAACTCCAACTTTGTTCAGGGAAGCTGTTAGCAGTATAGTTAGACAAACTTAATGCTTCTCCAACCCTTAAAATGTATTCTGTATCCGCTTCTTCCCATTTTCCTACCTCAAATAAATCACTTTTTGGCAAAGGCTCTAAAAAATTGTATATGCTCTGTAGCATCTTTTTTTCTTCATCATTCAACACACTACTTGCGAAGTTATTAGTTATTACCGAATCAACTAAAATGCCTTTTACCTTTTCTAGCTGATTGATTACAATTTGAGGGTCCTGCCAATCGTTTTCTTTTTGATTATTTATTGCTAAATTTAATTCATACAATTTGAGGTTTAGGTTGTAAATGAAGTATTCTTGTTTCCTCGAATTATTTTCTGTAAACTTCACTACAAAAAATAAATTCATTAGTAAGCTAATGGGCAACAATATTAATAACGTTTTATAAATCTTTGATTTATTAATCATATCATCTCCTATAACTTATTTATTTTTACATAATTTACAAATATTACAATAAATAAATATTAAATTTAATTTACAAAAATGTCAATAATTAAATTTTTTTAAGGGAGGCACAACATCTGTTGGTTTTTTCACCTATGCAAAGAATGTTTCTGCCGTAGCAGTTACAACTCCGTTTTGTGTATCGACTGTATGCTTAATGATACCATCAATAAGTGGTAGTGCTTCATCAACAAATGGATATTGTTTCACCTTTTTACGCATGCTTTTCGACTGTTTCCAGGGATTTTTTTAGGGGAATGTTACTTTTTATGTAAAGGATAGTATTTTTAATTAGAGTCGTTACACACAAAAAAATGAAATTAGCAAAATCATAGTAACTTATGTCATGGCAATAAAAAAAGCCCAGGCTCAAAATTAATTGGGTACCTGGGTTTAAGTGCTATAAATCACATTATTCTAACTCATTATAGATACTAGATAAGGTTTTCCCATCGATTGTAGCATTTTCAAAAAGTTCATCTATATATTAAAACCCTGAGTAAAAGAATCTTTTACCCTAGATAAATAATACTTTTTTAAATCTTTACTAATCCAATATCTATCCCCTTTATAAATGAATAATATCTCTTCACCGATTAATATTTTTTTGCAATTCAATGTATTCTTCTAGTCTCATTTTTAATAGCCCTCTCCTCTTTGTCCATTCACCTAATCATGTCTATGCGGAGCTTTAGCGTGTGCATGGTCTGTATAATTGATGTCCATATCAGCGTTTTTGTAGGTAAACTACGCTCCTTAACTTTTGCTTTTTCACCATCTTTTTGCATTTTCGTAAGCTTTTGCTTCAAAAAATCTACAATTTTATTATAAATCCATGTACCTACTACTATTGTAACACCCGCTACAGTCTGTCACGTACTCCAACTTTAAGTTCTCGAAACAAGAGCTCTCCACTCTTCAACCATATATAATAGCTAGAACGTAAGACTGTACACCCCCAAACTTTCAGTAAAATCGCAAGCAACAAGGTCATATTTTTTTACTCATATGTAAGGTTTTCATTTAGCACCTGAACATTGTATGTTTTTGGTTAATTTTGTAGAATGAATGAAAGGGGGGCGAGCTAGCATGGAATTCTCAACAGAAAGATTAATGATTAGACCTTTTAAGAATACCGATTTACAGGATGTATTTGCGATTTATAATAATGAAGATACTTGTAAATTCCTATTACATAATCAATGGACTCATGAAAATATGGAGAAAAAATTTAATAAGAAACTAGCGAATGGTATACTCTCTCAAGAGTCAATGTTAAGTTTGGCAGTTGCCTATAAGAATAAAGTAATTGGTGATTTGTCTGTATGGTATACAGATATGAAAGATACTGTTGAAATTGGATATAGCTTTTCCAATGAAGTGGCTGGGAAAGGTTTGGCAACCGAAGCAGTAAGTAGTTTAGTAGTTCAATTATTTGATGTTTTTAATGTACATCGTCTACAAGCTAAGCTGGATGCACGGAATATCGCTTCACAAAAATTATGTGAACGAATAGGCATGAGAAAAGAAGCCCATTTCACACAAGATTTTTGGAATAAAAATGAGTGGACCGATAGCATTGTGTATGGCATGTTAGCCTCTGATTTGAAGGAGTAGAATTATTTACTGTGCTAACGGAGGGCTCATACTTTACCATTTACTATTGTTCAGCCCTCCAGTTAGAACATATTAACAAGCATTCAAATTATCATAAGAGGATGCTTACTAAAAAAATTATTCAGCTTTAAGCTTCGAAGTCTTCATCCAATTGACGCTTTACTGAATAATGTAGTGTCATCCTCTTCCCTTACTTTTACTATTTATTTTGTAATCTGAAATAAAGAAAGAGAGTGAAAGCCCTAGTAAAATAACGGGGAGGAAAAAGAGTCCTGCATCATATTTGACGGAATGCTCCATTTTTATGCCAAACAAATAGATGAATAATGTAAATGAAAAACATAATGATAGTGTCCCTGCTAAACTTTTCATTCAAATCCTCCTTATGTCAATCAGATAAAATAAAACATGAATAAGTACCTGGCCCACTACTAATTATTTTCCTTTTACAGCCCCTTCAATTGCAGCTATCCACTCCTTTCCACCGTACCTTCCCTATCAAACATCTTCATTCTTTGAGAGATAAAAAAGTTTAAATCAAGCACGGCTCATCTACGTCAGCTAGATGTATTCCTCACTATAAATTTGGATTCAGATTCCATGCATAAGCGGAAAAATCAGACATTGAGTTGTTCATAACAAACGGCCGCCATCCGATTTAAGCACGTATAATAAATATTCGCCACCTGATCGTACCGGAAATTCATTATGTCCCATTTCAATTTCACGAAAAAATATTTTCTGTAGGTGGGCTTGAAATTCGTTTAAACGATAAGTGACTTGTCTCGCTTCTAGCGTAATTATGTAACTGCCGCCTTATGCACTTATAGAATCACGGAGATTAACATCCCAGTTTAGACACCGTTACATAGCTCCCCATTGATTATTTACGGCACATTCTATAATATACTTATCATTACCCAATATTCCAATATTAGGTTAATTGAAAGCCATATGCTTCCTTTTGGCATTCTTCATCAGCCTGTATTTTAGTGGTTCCTCAAATAGAATATAGTCCCATAAAAAATGAAAGTGGTGGTTAATCATTAGTGAGCATGACTATAAAAAGTATAAAATTTATCCAAAATCAGAAAGATATACGGCTGTGTTTTTATTGGCTTCTGTAATGGTTTGGGGAATTTATGATCGGATTATGACAGGGGAGATCGGGGCTCCGTGGTATATAATCATTTCCACTTCTGTATTTAATACCTTCCTTAGAACATATTATGCAAGAAAAGAAAAAAGGCGAAACATGAATATGTAATGATGGCTAAAATGGATGTAGTCCCTATCTGAAGCAGGTGCTCGTGCGCTTGCATTTTTTGATCGTCGATTTTCATACAGTTCGTTAATCGCTTAGTCTCCGTTAAAAATACCTACACCCTTCCACTTCATCTGTTTCCTTTTGTATCCCATTCAATTTCTCCTTCATGAATTCAACTTTTAACTTTTTTCTGATGTGTCCTATGACATTTATCGCTAATCATTTGGTTAGGCATACATATTATAAAATTATCGAAAGGAGGTTTATCATTATGTCTGGATACTATGGTGGTAACGGTGGAGGCTACGGGAATGGTACAGGGTTTGCACTTCTCGTTGTTCTATTCATACTTCTCATAATCGTTGGAGCTGCTTTCCTGTATAATTCATATTAATACCTTTAAAAGGGAACACCCTATTAATCCGTCCCGTGAAAACAATAAATCCTCCAATACTGGTAATAACAATAATCCATGCACCTATCTATTTTATGAGTCACTTTCGGGTGACTCTTTTAATTTTTTCCGCCTCCCTTTTCATTACGAACGACATGATAAAAAGCCACTCCGACATGGGATATGGCCTTCGACATAAAATTAATCAAATTGTATAGTCTGTTGCACGATGGATACCTTATAAACGTCTTTCGTATTAATTAATATCGATTTGAAATGTTCTGTTTCTGTAAAGGTATACCATGGTTTCTCGTTGAACCCATTAAAAACTTCTTCTGTAAAAGTTTCTTGTCCAATATTAGTTTTGATTTTATATTCTTCTTCGCGACTTTCGTTAAAGTGGAACTTCACTGTATATTCATAATCCACGAACCAACACCCCCCATCTATCTTTATCATGTGATAAATAGTATGGAAGTAATCAAAAGAAATATAAATGTAATAAAATCCCATGTCATTGTAAGAGTTCTTATATAATCCATAGAAAAAAACCAGGTACTCATTATAAATGAGCGCCTGGTTTTATTATTACCCGATAATGGGTATTGAAAGCATGCAAATATTAAAGTTTTACGATGTTTGCAGCTTGTGGTCCACGTTGACCATCTTCGATTGTGAATTCTACTTTTTGGCCTTCTTCAAGTGATTTGAAACCTTCACCTTGGATAGCTGAGAAGTGTGCGAAAACGTCTTGTCCGCCTTCTACTTCGATGAATCCAAAACCTTTTTCTGAGTTAAACCATTTTACTGTACCTTGTGTCATTTGAATGACCTCCATTAATTGTATTAAATAAAATCTTACATCGTTCAAGAAAAAATTCACATATTGCAAAAAGTATCAAAAAAACACGATTACTCTTTGTAATATGTGAATTCATTGTTTCTTTAGGACCGATTTTATTAATATCATTGTATAATAAAAAACCATATTTGTCTAGTACTAAGTAAAAAAATCCATAAACAATTATTTGGCTCGTTATATGTTTGCGTGTATTTCTAAAAAAACTCAGGTAATCAAGTCACTTGATTACCTAGAGAAAATTGTTTTTTCATGATTATTTTCCACTTAAACCTTTAGTAATCCTCGAAAACCTCTAGCTGCATAATAAGAATCTGCCCCATTATGATAGAGGAAGATTGTGTCGTAGCGACGATCACAGAAGATAGCCCCGCCCAGTTTACGGATTTTTTCAGGGGTTTGAATCCAGCTTGATGTTTTTAAATCGAATTTACCTAGTTGCTGTAACTCACGATATTGTTCTTCCGTTAAAAGCTCAATCCCCATTTCTGCTGCCATATCCATTGCGGTCGTTTCGGGTTTATGATTTTTTCTTGCTTCCCATGCCTCTCGGTCATAGCATACACTTCTGCGACCTTTTGGACTTTCTGCCGAACAATCATAAAACATATATTCATCCGAATTTGGATGATAGCGAACGACATCCGGTTCTCCGCCAGTTGCTTCCATTGCATGGAGCGACCACAGTTTATCTACATTCGCTTCCAGCTTAGCCTGGATATTTGTCCACTGAAGGCCTTCGTGGCGATTCATATTTTTCTCAAATCGAGCTTGCAATGTTTGCAATAGTTCCTCGCGTTGTTCAACTGATAGTTCTTTATTTGTCATTTTAGTTTTCTCCCTCACGCTTAAATGATAATCCCTCTTCTTCCAATGAAGCTCTCATCATGGGGATAGACGCTGGTCCAATTCCATGAATTTTTAATAAATCTTTTTCGGTGTATTTGGATAGTTCATGCAAGGTATCAATCCCCTCGTGAACTAAGGCATTTCTTGCAGGAGAACTCAGTTTTGAAAGGAAACCACTCGTAGGCTTATTTTCTTTATCGCAGGTCGGGCAGCTTGGACAATCTGTGCTTTTGTAAAAACGATGTCCTTTTTCGCAAAACCTTAAACGTTTTTCTGCTTTCACTATCATCCCTCCAACATACATACTATTTGTTTATAGTATCATATTTCACTTGTCGGAATGAAAAGAAGAACTGGATCAAAATTTGTTCGATTTAAAACGTTTGTAATTGGTTATCTGTTAAATTCTGTACGCCCATATATTGAACTTTTGGTTCACCATCCACATATTTAACCACTGCATATCTTTGTATATTTGGCTTTAGCAATCCCCGAGCATCCATTGGCCAACTTGCAATGTCCTTCTTGAACATTTCCTCAGAAGTGACCGTCACATCTTTTGTTAAGGAATAATCTAAGCTATTAAATTCAGAGTCAAGAAATGTTACATAATATACATCATTAGATACTTTATAGACATCCTGATAATTACGATGAATGGAATCGAAATAAAAGCCAGTTGGATAAATATAAAACTTACCTAACTCATAAGTTACAATGCCTTGGCTATCTCTCGATGGAAAATTCATACTATCTATAGCAAGGTCAACGCCGAATACCTCTTTATATTTCGCTTGTACGATAGCTCCATCGAAAACCATTTCGCCATTTTCCGAATACTCATGATCAATATTGTACTTCTGGACAACGTCTAACACTAAAGTCATAACAATTTGCGGGTCATGATGATTAATGCTTCTCATACTACTAAATTCATCTAATGCCTCAACAATCTCTTTCTTTTTATCCTTCTCCAGTAATTCTTCTTTCCCTACAATATTATTTACACTCGGCGAAAGAGTTGCAAGGGTTTTTCCAACAATAGTGGCTGGACTAGAAGCGTCAAAACCGTAATTTTTCTCAGCAAAATTACTAATCAGTATGGGACGTTCCTCTCCATCATATCGTTCAAATTCTTCTTCGAACGTCATTCGATCTGTTTCTTCATCATTTAATGTATAAAAGAGATCGCCTTCATTATTATGACCGAAATTACCGGACACTACTAATTCCATCTCTGATTTTTTGGGATCCTTTGCGTAAACCCATATGTTGTTATTAGCAATACCTTGACTCATTTGATGGGAAAACATTTTAACAAAGGTACGACCATCCTTCCCCTTTACTAAAGAAACATTCATGTCACAAGCGGAACATACTAATTTATCAATTTCACTTGAAAAAGATAGCAACGCATCTTCTCCATTTGGATTTCCCGTCCAAATTTCTTGTATGTAATTATCTTTATTACGATGAGGATAGGCAGATAGCGGGTAGTCAATTCCTTTCATGAATGTATAAACCTCATTAACACCATCATTATCAAAATCAACTAATTCCGCATATAAAACGCCTCTATCATGCTCATTTTCTGCAAAAGTATGCATGTCATATGTATAACCTAATGTTTCAACTGCTTCAGATAGTTTTTCATATAATTGACGATCGACTACTTGCTTTTGCCTCTCTTGATCGTTTGTGACTATTTTTTCAGCATCCTCAGCTTTAGCAGTAGGTGTCTCCTTTACTCCGTTAGAGCATCCGTACATTAGTACAACTAGAAATAATAATAATAAATAACTTTTTTTCATTTAACACTACAACCTTTCAATACCTTAATAATATCTATATCAATTTCCTATATTTACTACTTTATACCAATATCACTAAGCTGTATCTAGTAAAATTTTGATTTTACGTAAACACTATAAGAAAATAACCAAAAGGATGTTTATATAAAAGATATTATTATGTTACAAAATGTATTTCCGTCCTAGTAGCATGATAAATTGATGATAATTACATTCTTTCTGAATCGAAAAGTAATGCCCCGTTGTCATTCAAAAAAATTTGGCGTAATTTGCAAGTTGGTAGTCAGTGTTTGCTAGTTACATGGCGTGATGAAAAAGTTACTATATATACTGTTCCGTTTAAACACAACTTCTTAAAGACAATAAATGAATAAAGGAGCCTGATACATTGACGTTACCTACCTCTACTCGTATTAAAATGCCATTAGGATTTTGGGAGGGGCTCCGTCAATTAGGGATAGCCCCCCACGATGTCATCCGAAAAGCACAATTACCTATCACTTTGATGACTGAACCAACTGTTTCGCTAGCACAATATTACGCGATTTGGCAGGCATATGCCGATCACATGGACGACATGGCTAAAGGAATCATCCAGCTGGCAACTAACTTTGATAGCAATCATTACCCACCAACCGTCTTAGCAGCTTACCATGCTCGTGATTTCCGTGATGCTCTCAACAGAATGGCACGCTACAAGCAATTGTGCCCGCCTGAGAGCCTCCGTATTACTGAGGAGGGAGAAAATTGTACAATCGAGCTGCAATGGTCAGATAGGGAGCAGTCGGGTCCGCCGATGCTTGTTGGCATCACACTGGCCTTTCTTCTTGAGCTAGGACGACGAGGAACGGATAGCCCTTTAACAGCAAAATGCGTTGAATTTTCACATTCAATGGGTGATATCCAAACGCTTGAAGCCTATTTCGGTTGTCGTATCCAGATAGGAACAAAATGGAACAGGTTGACGTTACATCGAGAGGATTTGGACCGCCCCTTCTCTTCATATAATTTAGAGCTATTAGAGATGCTGACTCCGCCTCTAGATCAATCATTGAGCGAGCACCAACAAAGCCGTTCGCTTACCGAGACGGTCAAGTGGATGATGAAACGTAGCTTAATGGGAGGACGCCCAGACATTCTGACGGTTGCCAGCGAGTTAGGGATGAGCGACCGTACTTTACAGCGTCGGCTTTCAGACGAATGTACGAGCTTTAAGCATCTGTTAATGGAAGTTAGACAGGAGCAGGCACAGGTTTATTTAGCAGACTCCTCTCTTGATATTAAAGAGGTCGCCTTTTTAATTGGCTATGAAGATCAGAACTCGTTCTACCGTGCCTTCCGCCTTTGGGAAGGGGATACACCAGCAAATTGGCGTACTAAACATATAGAAACAAATGTTTAAATTACTATAATAATAAAGGAGAAATAGAGTATGGATATGGGATTGAACAATAAAACAGCTTTAGTTACTGGATCAACGAGAGGTATAGGGAAAGCTATTGCTTTTGAGCTAGCCAAGGAAGGTGTTCATGTACTCATTAATGGGCGAAATTATAATGAGGTAGAACGCATTGTAAATGAAATAAAATCAGCCTACCCATCTACTTATCCTCAAAATGCAACAGCCGATATTGCAGATAGCCTGCAAAGAGAAGCCTTATTCGAAAAGTATCCTCATATAGATATTTTAGTGAACAATATGGGTATTTATGAAATGATGTCATATGAAGATGTTGACGATGAGATATGGGAAAAATACTTCCGTACGAATGTTCTTGCGGCTAATAGTCTATGTAAATTTTACTTACCTACAATGCTAGAAAATGAATTCGGCCGCATTATTTTTATCGCGAGTGAAGAGGCCATTATGCCTTCTGGGCAAATGCCTCAATATTGTATGACAAAAACGATGCTCCTCTCTTTGTCAAAAAGCCTATCTCAATTAACAAAAGGAACAGAGGTTACCGTCAATACAATTATGCCTGGCCCAACACTTTCTGAGAATGTGTATGCAATCATTGATAGTATGTATGCTAATCAAGAGATGAGCTTTACCGAGAAAGAACACAAATTTATGACTACAAACCTTCCTCAATCGGAAATACAAAGGTTTATCAAACCCATTGAAATTGGGCGAATCACTACCTTTATTTGTAGTCCCTATGCTTCCGCCTTTAAAGGCTCTCCGATTCGTATGGACGGAGGTATGATACCGACTATCTTTTAATATGTAGAGCTCAAAAACGGAAAGCCAATGTCACCACTACGGCGAGTCGAACTGTCTATCTCATGTGTCACCGCCCTTTAACTTATGCTATAAAAGCCATCAAGAGTGTGAACTCTCGATGGCTTTGACCGTTTGAACGGCATATTTTTATACTGTTATTTACCTTCTATCAATTCATTACTGTACATGAACTGTATATGTTCCGTTCTCATTCGCAAATTTATAAACATATAAATAATACTTTCCAGGCTTTGCATTCAATTTACCGTTTATCATGTTTCCGTCTTCCTGTCCAAAAGACGCATAATTTTGGCTATCTGATTCATGATAAAGCACCCATGTCATGCCAATTTGGTTTTCATTTAAAACTGATATATCTATTTCTTTAGGAGATGTAACATTGAATTCGTATACATCCGTATGATCATCCTCCATTAAACTACCGTTTAGTAGTATATTAAATGGAAGCATAGTGGCTTCTTCTGGACGATTGTTTGGTTCTATCTCCGTTTTGGTACTATTTTGTACTTGAACGGTATATGTTCCATTTTCATCATCAAACTTATAAACGTATAAATAATACTTTCCTGGTTTCGCATTGTACTTACCTTTTATTGTCTGTCCATCTTCCTGTCCATATGCTACATAGTTTTGCTTATCAGATTCATGATAAAGCACCCACGTCATGCCAATTTTATTTTCATTTACGACAGAAATATCAATTTCTTCTGGCGATGTAATGTCAAATTGATAGATATTTGTATCATTATCAATCAAACTACCTTTTAGTGGTTTATTGAATGGAATGATCGTCGCATGTTCTTGCCCTGTCTGTCCTCCTTGCCGTACAGTGGCAGTTGTTTGCCCTTTACTTTCTTGTCCCTTATTATTTTTCACGGTTAACGTCACTTTGTAAGTTCCTTCATTTTCGTATACATGAGTAGGATTTGCTGCTTCACTTGTTGCGCCATCACCAAAATCCCAAAGATAAGAAACTATTTCTCCATCCGTATCCTTTGACCCATCACTGTTAAATTGAATTTTTTCATTGGTCGTACCAGCATATGGACCATTTACCTGTACAATTGGTGCTTGCGTTTCACCGTCATCAGTGGAAACGCCGTGGAAGACTACATCATACTCGAACTGGTTTGCCGCATTTACACGATAGTTGACAAAGTACGCAGTCAATGTTTTATAGCCGCTCCACTCTTTTTGAGACAGTTGCTCCAGCATTTGGTTTACTTGCTTACTCATCGTTTTCCAATCTTGAGATTCTCCTTGTGTAGCACCACCTACATATGTTCCCTCGAGTGTAAACGTATTAAAAAATTGAGACTGGTGTTTCGTCATATTTGCATCTTTCACATGTGCAATATCGACAATTTCTTGCTGTACTTCGTTTAACGCTTTTGGTTCATGCGGCATTAAATAACCCTCTGCTACTTGTGGCACCTCGTATGTTTCTTGGTTATCGATCAATTGCTGCATATACGCTTGATATTCCATATTCAACTGTGAATCTTTACTTAAAGTGTCACGATAGGCATCATAATTTTTCACATCGTTCGCGCGAATTAAATCTTGAATTCTATCAAACATATCGAATTGATGAGTATACATATAAGACTGTAAAGCAAATGAATAATTGTAAAAATCCCAGGAACCGTATGTGGCAAACATTGTTTGTTCAGCTGTATAGCGTTGTGATGGATCATGTGACAACCCACTTATAATGCTCTTACGAGGCACAACGTCATTTGTACGTGTTGACCCTGCAAAAAATTCTGCATTCCCTTCCTGGAACCATGTGAGTCGCTCATTTTGATACATATCACCCGTCCCGAATAGACCAGGCACCTCAAATCTACCTTGTAAAAAATGCGTATATTCATGACGGAACAGCTCTTCTAAGCTATAAATACTTTGCTCAGGTGTACGTTCATATGTAAAGAATGTTCCAGTCTCTTCAATATAAATACCACCATTATTTGTTTCATATCCGTACAATTGACGGTTTAATCGATATTGATCGGGAGAGTTATAAATGACAACTGTTAAGACATCGTCAGCATTACCTGGCTCTAGTGCTTGATCATTCCCGATTACACGATGATATTGTGCCTTTACCTCTTTTGCCGCCCAGTATAATCTTTGAATTTTATCTTCCGTTACTTGATCTCCCGTTTTGAATACAATAGATCCATCATCAAATGTATATGTTTTCGGTAGATACTGTTTTTTTCCTTCTTCGCGTACTTTTTGTAAATCAACGGTATTTCCATTTAAGTCACGTCCATCATAATTTGTCGTAATTTGCTCTACTGCCACAAAATAAGCTTCACTTAAATAGGGATACATATGCATCGCTTGTGTAACTACTTCTAAACCTTTATTCGGATTGCTATGGAATTGCCCTAAACGCCCTGCATAATAAATGCCATTATTAATTAACCAACTATTGCTATCCGTCACATTATGTATTAGGGCAATGTTATTAACTTCCTCTATGAAGCTATCAATCTTCCCATACCACATCGTTGTATTGGCCTCTTTACGAGTGTCATATAAATACGACTGCATATCATAATCAATGCCGTGTATTAAATCGTAAATAGCTTGTCCTTTTGAATTCTCACGTTCATAGGTAGAAAGATTTTCATTATATTGTTTTAAAATCTTCGTAGCATGTTGAACGGTTTCCACATCACTAGAAGCATTACCTATTAATTTTCCATAGGCAGATACAACTTTATCTTGCTCATCTGTACCAAGTTTAAAGTTTGGATTTTTAGCTATTTCATTTAAGGCTGGTAAACATTTATCTTGGAAACTTCTCTCATTTAAATAACCTAGTTCATTATTATAAAACGCTACATAAAAAGCAGAACGCAGTACCTCAACAAATGTTTCGATCCCCTTTGAATCATCCTTCGTAAACGAATTTCCTCTATTCCCTAATTCATTAATGATTACTTGCATGCGCTCTTCATTTTGATAAAAAGCTTTTGTGTCATCATTGAATTGGAATAAGTCTGTAATTTGGTACCAACGGATACTGCCCAGCGTATGGATGAGGTCACGATCGCTCATTTTATTAAGCTCTGCCATCGAGTACTGCTCCTGCAATTGCTGTGTATCCATCTGTTCCATAATGGGTGCTGGATGTTGTGAAAAATCTCCAATTTCTAAACGTTCTTCATAGGATAATGTTTCTTCAGCCATTGTCGAATGCACCATTTCATCTTTCGACATTTCTATGCCAATGGGTTTCATTTGTAATACATTATACGGCGTTTTTTCTGCTGCCGATGCTTCCGCCTGTAGCCCACCTAACGAAATGGCCATTGTACTAACCCCAATTAACAACTGATTGAATGTAAATTTTTTCTTCATTCTATATCCTCCTATAGTCCTATGTAGGTTTTTTGGCAATTTAGTTATTATTTGGTACTATATTACCTATCTTAAAATAACATATTATGTAAAAATATCAACATTAAATGTTATATTTAGGAATATTTTCTTCCATATTTTGAACACTAAGACACATTTAGATTGTTTCCTTATTAAAAAAACCCGAGATGCGGATTCTTTTTAGAAAGGAGCGACCATACAAGCGGAGAGAATTCCCCTCATTTCCTTCTTTCTCACTAGACAAACAAAGAAAATCCCCTCTATTTATGATATTCTTGAAAATAAATAAGCTAGTATAGGGTAAATACCATTTCTCTACCCTCCCCACCTACATATTATAGGTTGTAGAAAGGGGGGATCTTCAATGGGATACGGATACGGCGGAAATGTAGGTAATATGAACAACGGCGGTTGTTATTATGGCGGCGACAATGGCGGCAGCTATAACGGTTCATCTTTTGTATTAATCGTAGTTCTTTTCATTCTTTTAATTATCGTTGGCGCTAGTTTTATGGGTTACGGATACTAATACATCCCATTAGCACCTAAAAATATCCCTTCAATATAATGAAAGGGTCACTTAAACCAGCCTAGTGATCCTTTTGCTTTTCAGAAAGGAGCGATTCGTTTTTTGCAGCATTATAAACCGAACATCTTTATGAGAATAATAAAAGGGGTCATTGGCTCTGCATTACTAACGATAGGTCTCATGTTCATCGTAATCTCTGTAGACGATAAGCAATTTCTCCAAAATGTACTAGTAAGAATTATCGGTGTCAGCAGTATTTTTATAGGCATCCATTTATTACATAGACAATTTCATCCTCATTCATACAATAAACCAGGTACGCCTAAATAAAGGGTACCTGGTTTATTTTTTTACATTTATCCTAAAGTCGATAGATAGATAGATCTCTTTTTAATGGTGAAATCGTTATGATGGTCTAGAAATCCTAGTTATCTTATCATATAAATAGTAATGTTAAGCGAAAAGCGTTTAACAAGGCATCTCCTGATTTGTTACTATGGGGTACTTTCTATGAGTGCCCCTCCCATTTTTCGGTCACGCGATTTCATTACATTCGTATAAGAGTATTCAACATGATTGGTTGTGAATCCATGTTAGAGTTTATGTTAGCAATTTTAGCCAATGCATTGAATGGTTCTACGACTTTACATTCAACAAAAATCGATCGCAATACGGAAAGACTACGACAGTATGATTGGTTTGAGGAAGAATACCAAGATGATCGGTACCGCAGATTATTTTTTGCCAATCGTCACGTCAGAAAATATCTTCAACATAATAGACGAGTCAATCAGATGATGAAGAAAAAAAGAGCGCAAGCCAAGTGTATAGATTTTTCCACAAACAATTGAAAAATCGTCCTCTAGGTTGGTAGAAATAACTTCCAACAGAACGTATATTCGTGTATAATTTTAGTATACGAGTGAATGGAGGAAGAATATGAACGCAATTGATCTACTTGTATTAAATTTCGAGGAAGTGCGTAGACGTAGTATTAAGCTATGGACATCTATCCCTCAAGAAAAGTTACGTTGGAAGCCCGATCATGAGGCAATGTCTTGTATCGAGATGATACGACATGTGCTTGAAAGTGAACATTATTACCACCAGGCGATTAAAAATAAAGGCAGTCTAGGTACTTATGAATCTCCATTTGAAAAACGGCCTTACACCACTGTTGAAGCAGAACTATTATGGGCAGAGCCTTATCGACTTGAATTTATGGAAACGGTTCAATCATTCGCGAATGAGGATTTAACAAGGATTCAAATTGACCGCTCAGATGTAGGATACATAAGAGATTTGGGAGATATGTTGCTGAGGATTGCCTACCATGAATCCGTTCATACGGGGCAATTACTGGATTATTTACGAACAGCGAAAGTGACAATCCCGAAAATTTGGGATTAATAATGAAGAGGCTGGGACAAAACCCACCTCTAAATTAAAAAGCGTGTGAAATTTTACCATCAGTAAAATTTCACACGCTTTACATTTTTTC
>NZ_JSZM01000032.1:0-105475 GCF_000801965.1 Lysinibacillus sp. A1 | reverse complement strand
CTATTCCCACTCAATCGTTGCTGGTGGCTTAGATGTAATATCATACACTACGCGGTTCACGTGTTTTACTTCGTTTACTAGGCGGACAGAGATTTTTTCTAGTACATCCCATGGGATACGTGCCCAGTCAGAAGTCATACCGTCGATAGATGTTACCGCACGAATACCGATTGCGTAATCATACGTACGCGCATCGCCCATTACACCAACTGAACGGATATCAGGTAATACCGTGAAGTATTGCCAAATGTCACGATCAAGGCCAGCATTGGCGATCTCCTCACGTAAGATGAAGTCAGATTCGCGAACGATTTCTAATTTTTCTTCTGTTACTTCACCAAGTACACGGATACCTAATCCAGGACCTGGGAACGGTTGACGCCAAACGATTTTTTCATCCAGACCAAGTTCTAAGCCTAATGCTCGTACTTCATCTTTGAATAAAGTTTTTAATGGTTCGATCAATTTGAATTGCATATCTTCTGGAAGACCACCAACATTATGGTGAGATTTGATTGTTTGCGCTGTTGAAGTACCTGATTCAATAATATCTGTATACAGAGTACCTTGTGCTAAGAAATCCATACCTTCAAGCTTTGATGCTTCTTCATCAAATACATAAATAAATTCATTTCCGATAATTTTACGTTTTTTCTCCGGATCTGATACACCTGCAAGTTTGTCCATGAAACGTTTACGAGCATCAATTTTAATAAGGTTCATATCAAAATCTTCAGTAAATGTTTTCATTACTTGCTCAACTTCACCTTTACGGTTTAAGTTGTGGTCTACGAACATACAAGTTAATTGGTCACCGATTGCTTTGTGAATAAGAACCGCTACAACTGATGAGTCAACACCGCCTGAAAGCGCACATAAAACTTTTTTATCGCCTACAATTTCACGAATTTTCGCGATTTCAAGTTCAATGAAGTTGGCCATTGACCAATCACCTTTTGCTTCACAAACATCGAATACGAATTGACGTAATAAATCATTACCATAAACAGAGTGACGTACCTCTGGGTGGAATTGAACAGCGTATAGTTTACGTTCTACATTTGCCATTGCTGCAATCGGACATGATGCGCTCGTTGCGATAACTTCAAATCCAGCAGGAACTTCTGTTACATGGTCACCATGGCTCATCCACACGATTTGCTCAGTTGGTAACTCACCAAATAATTTATTGGAAGCAGTTACTTTGATTTCAGCTTTACCATATTCACGAGTTTCAGCGCCTTCTACTTTACCACCATTTGTATGTGCCATTAATTGCATACCATAGCAAATACCTAGTATTGGTAGGCCTAATTCAAAAATGGCT
The DNA here is from genome assembly GCF_000801965.1 of Lysinibacillus sp. A1. Lineage (NCBI taxonomy): Bacteria > Bacillati > Bacillota > Bacilli > Caryophanales > Bacillaceae > Lysinibacillus > Lysinibacillus sp. A1. The sequence continues at coordinate 104,148 of NZ_JSZM01000032.1, read as the reverse complement.
GGATCCACATGGAAAGCATTTTCATCATAAACAGAGTTTGGACCGCCTGAAAAAATAATACCGGCTGCGTTCATTTCTTTAATTTCTTCTGCAGTTACTGTATGTGGATGTAATTCACTGAATACACCAAACTCACGGATACGACGAGTAATTAATTGGTTAAATTGGCTACCGAAGTCAAGTACAACGATTTTTTCTTGCTCTTTTAATAAAGGGCTAGCTGTCAAAATTTCCACCTCTTCTACTATTTTTAAAGGATATTTCATTTGTTCAAAGAAAAACGCGAAGAAAGTAAAATCTTTCTACGCGTTCAAAAAGCTCATGTTGATTTATAAAGGCGAATGCGTAGCAAAGTAAAGTGATTTACTATACTTCTCACCTAGCGAATACATCCGCCTTCATAGAGAAATCATTTATGGTGATTTCGTAGAAACATCCGAACCTTATTATCGAACTTATATGAAAGCAATCCTTGCATTTAATTTTTTTCATTTTACTCTTTGTCTAAGTTAAAATCAACCGATAGTGCGATTGATTAAATATTCCCAACTTTCTTTCAGCTTCATGAAATCCACTTCATGCTTATCCTTCCCATAAACATGTTGCTCATAAACAGCCGTTAGCTTTTGCATTTGATCTGTCTCTAATGATGCATCCACACGTTCTGCAAACATATGCAACGTTTCCCCATCCCTCATACGCAATCCAATACGTGATAATTGCTTCAGAAGAATATGATAGGAGGAATCAAAGGTAGACCAATTGGCAGTCTTTTTACGATAGACTCGAACATGCATTTTTGGAAGCCAAGTTTTGCGCTGCAAGTATAAAGCAATCCCACTGACCATCAATAAAACGAAGACGATTATCCAAACATAAGCAAACTTTTTCAACCAAGTCCATAGCATATCTAGGCTAAACATTGATTTACTTTGTTCTTTATTAGACACTTGTTCCTGCTTTTGCGGTTGCTCAGGTTTTTGCTCTGGCTGTACTATTTCCTCCTGTTCGGATGTATCTAATGGTATATCATAATCAATGTTAACGTTGCCGCTAAAGCCTATTGTAGGTTCAAACTCCATCCAACCTGTACCAGGTATATATGCCTCTACCCATGAATGCGCGTTATCATTGGTAATTCGATACTCTCTCAGACCATCAGACATGGGTCCTGCAGTACCAGGCGCAAATCCTTTGACCCAGCGAGCTGGAATGCCTATTGAACGCAAAAGCACTACCATCGAAGTTGAGAAATTATCACAATAACCTACTTTTGTATCAAATAAAAACTGATCAACATAATCTTGATTTTCTGCCGGAATAGCCGCTTGTTTTTTATCATACCTAAAACCGTTCGTCCTAAAATAACCTTCTACTGCCTTAATTTGATCGTAAACCGTAGTTTTATCCTGTGTTATCGACAGGGCCAAATCTCTTACACGCTGTGGTAATTGCGCTGGCAGCTGCATAAAGCGATCAAATGATGAATCTAACGTTTCAAGTGTGGCTGGGAATGATAATTGCAGCTGTTCCATACTATAGACAGGCTCACTATACGATAAAGTATAGCCTAATAAAGATGTAGATGTATCATTCTGCTGCTCTATAGTCATCTTTTCCGTCTGCTCATCCTGAATAAATAATGTGGAATCTTGAGCAGAAACAGATAACAAGCCGTATGTTTGGATTAAAAATGGCATCGAGGTCGCAATGTCCAGTTGTATTTGACGCTCGTTTTCAGGTGAGCCTACTTGTAAAGAGGTCATAATCGGCGCATTTGCCTCATATACATTTTTTCCGAAGTTCCCCTCTGACAAAATCCATCCCTTTGACGTATAAGTATCTTTCGTTTCAATACGCCAATAATGACGATCACGTGAAGACGCAGTAAAAATTAATGTATTATCCCCTTGGAAAGGTCCACCTAATTGACTATCATCTTGACTATAGCCGACTGATTTCATGCCTGTTCCATTTCCATCTTGTCCAGTAACACCTTGAATAAACGGCACAGGATCTGCCCATGTCGGCCCTGTCTTTGGTAAAAAGAAGGCGATAGACCCGACAAGTAATACGGATACAAGCATCGGAATAACAATTTTCCATCTCCCAAACGTATTGCTCGTTGTACCCACTTGAAGCCATAAACGTTTGACAAATAGGACACCTGTCATCATTAATCCTAAAATGACCACTTTAACAATAGCTGTTTTTCCATTGTATTCACTAAACGTATCTAACGTAGCAATAAAGAATACTGTCATGGCAAAAAAGTAAAATATATTTTTCCTTACGGAGACCCAATGGTGGATTAAGTAAACAAGCATCCATATTAACACTAGAAATAGCACTGTTCTAAAGGCATCGGATACTAGACCAAAATCACCTGATATAATGGCGGCCATATTCCCTTTCCATTCTGCTATTAAGAAGGATATGGACTGTCCAGAAAGCACAGGGCTTTCGCTATAAATAAAGACAATGCACCAAGTCATATAACCAAACTTTACAATCCCTGATAATAAAGGATGTACTCGAAATAAACTTAAGGCTAGGGACAAGCCAATAAAAACTAGGAAGAGATGAAACCCTCCTGTATTAGTTAATTGCATAATGGGTATTAGCCATTCACGCAAAATAAAGAAGACAATAATATAGGCGACCGCTAACTCTAAAAATTCCCCGACTGTTTGTTTCACGGCTTCTTCACCTCCGTGAATACATGATAAAAATCTGTTGGATCTACATAAACAATTTGAATATGTTTATAACGCAAAGTAACCTCAGACTGCACAGGTGGCTGTTTTGCCACGACAAAACAAATACAACTTTTCACTATATTCGCAAGAGTATGTAGGAATTCTTCTGATATTTCATTAGTCACATAAAGCAATGTCGCTACTTGCTTAAAGGCTTGCTGGTCATAAAATCGAAATTTTACATTCTCAGTAGATTTTATAGCTGCCAAATGATACATAACCTGATCTAACTGCTTTTCACCTTGTATAACAGGGAATACCTTTGTCTCTTCTCCAGCAGAAATAAAGGAAATATCACCAAGTTCCTGCACGATCATCTTGAGCATAGATGCTACTAGCTCAATCTTATCCTCAAATAACGTTGATTTCTTGGCATCAAGCACTAACATTAGCTCAGAAGATTGTCTATCCTCAAATTCCTTAGATTGTAAGGTTTGGGTTTTCGCGAATGACTTCCAATGAATCCATGAAAAACGATCCCCAGGAACATATTCTCGTAACCCAACAGCCATAGTAGTATCCTTTACTATGGAATAAGGAGACATCATTGGCCCAACATCATATTTTGTTTGAAGTGCCGAATATTTCATTTCTCTGAGCCTTGGGTACACTAAAATAGTTTGTTCTTTCTCGGCCACCACCATTTTTTTTGCCCAACCAAAAAAATCATAGAAAGCGACAGTAATACCCAAATAACGGTGTTCGCCACGAGGCATATTTACTAATTCATAATGCCAGTTAAAATTTTTTCTAAAGCCAACAAATTTTATAGCAGCTGAACTTTGAAGCTTCGCCTGAACTAACCCCTCACTATCTACAAGTTCCTCCATCATCATATAAGCAAAAGGAAAACGTGTTTTTCTTTCGATTGAAATCATGACCCTCGCTGATTGACCACGTTCTACATGTGCTGGCTCAATTTTGCGCTCTACTACTAAGATACTTTCTCTAACAACAAAGAAAAATAAGGCATACACTAAAAATGGACTTACCGTAAAAAATACAAACCAACTAACAAATCCACCTTGGAACATCGCATAACAAAACGTTACAATCATTAAGAAAACTACTAATAGGAAATGTTTACTTTTCTCTAAAAAAGCTTTCCATTGCTTCATTGTTCTGCAAACCTTTTTGTTGGTACTGGTGTTTTGGCAATGATACGTTCAATGATTTCACTTGCCGTTACATTATCATAGCGAGCATCTGGTTTTAAAACTAAACGATGACTAAAGACAAAAGGGACAAGGTATTGGACATCATCAGGTGTTACATAGCTACGCCCTTTCATAAATGCGTAGGCTTGAGAAGCCTTCATTAAGGCTAATGTCGCCCTGGGACTTACACCTAAATAAACATAGCTGTTTTCTCTAGTTTGAGTAGCAAGCTCCACCATGTAATTTTTTACTGAATCTTCAACGTACACCCCTTGAACGAGCTCTTGTAACTCAATCAATTGAGCTACAGACAATACTGCATCGATCTTTTCAATCGCTTTGCCATTTTCCGCGCGACGTAAAATTTCCACTTCCTGCCCTCTAGTAGGGTAGCCCATCTTTATTTTCAGTAAAAAACGATCAAGCTGTGCTTCAGGCAATGGATAAGTTCCTTCATGTTCGATCGGATTTTGTGTGGCCATTACAAAGAACGGCTGATTTATAACAAGTGTTTTACCATCAATAGTAACAGAAGCTTCTTCCATTCCCTCCAATAAAGCTGACTGTGTTTTGGGCGAGGTACGATTTATTTCATCGGCTAAAATAACATCCCCCATGATGGGTCCTGGACGAAATTCAAACTCCAATGACTTCGGATTATAAATAGAGATTCCCACCACATCGGAGGGTAATAAATCTGGCGTAAATTGAATTCGCTTAAACTGCGCATCGAAGGATTTTGCCAATGAACGAACCATCATTGTCTTCCCAACACCAGGCACATCCTCTAACAATACGTGCCCCCTCGCTAATAAAGCAACAAGGCTTAGCTCAGCCACATCTCTCTTTCCAATCATCACTTTCTCTATATTTTCTAGCACATTTTGTATTTGAGAATTCATAAATTAAAAAACCTCCATTTCATCCAACAATTGTGTGAATTGCACGATAACTTATCATAAGCATATCGAAATATGTCTAGTAAAACAATTATCAGAAACTTCTTCCCTTCGATAACACATACTAAACAAGGCTTGCTTGAACGTAGTCAAACAAGCCTTGTTTAGTATATAACGTTACTATTCATTAGAATGTTACAATTTTAATCTTTTTAACCATATTTCTTCCAAAGATGTAGAATTTTCTTGTGTGAAAATTTCAGTGATTTCACCAGAAATAATAATTTCCCCATCATGTAAAACTAATACATCATCTGCTATTTCTTCAGCAAAAGACAGCAAGTGAGTAGAGAATATGACCGTATTTCCTTTGTTCTTTTCCTCTAACATTACATTTTTTAATTGCGCTATCCAAAATGGATCAAGACCATTTGTCGGTTCATCCAAGATCAGCAAAGATCCACTTCCAAGTAAACATTGCGCAAGATTTAATCGCTGAAGCATCCCTTTAGAAAATTGTTTAGCTGGTTGATTACGAACATCCCACAAGGAAACACGCTTTAATATGCACTCTTGTTCATCTTGATCTACCTGCTTTAAAGAAGCTAATAGATTAAAAATTTCAGCTGCCGTTAGCATGGTTGGAAAATTTACGTCGTCAGGCATATAACGAATGACATCTGGTTTATGCCATATCATTTCTCCGGACTTTCCCTTCTCTTGACCCGTTAGTAAACGGATCAACGTACTCTTTCCAGCACCATTGCCCCCAACCAACGCTAAAATTTTACCAGAATGTAATGTAAAGGTAGCTTCTTTTAAACCTCTACCATTTTCATAGACATTGGCTATATTTTTGGCTTCTAAAAGAATCATCGCCGTGTGACCTCCTTTGAAAACTTAGTAGCTTGCAAAAGTGGTAGAAGGATCCAAAGAAGTGTCACCACCACATACAACATATGACCTAAAGTTGACGAATAAAACCTCGTGATACCATAAAATGCTGGACCAAGCACACTAGCCTGATTGGTGAATATAAAATAACCAAAGCGTAGCCATTCTACAGGATTAATATGTATCGATATAATGGTAAGCTTTTGTAAAACATGGCCCGCTACAACTGTACCTAGAGCCATTAACGCATAAGAAATAAGCAGTAAAAAAAAGGACCATACAACAAGTGATAAGGCTAGTGCAAATAATCTTGTTTTAGCCATTGCCCCCAGTACAATACCTAATGAGACAAATATAAAGATACATAATAGCGTAAGGATCACTAAAATAATCGGTAACTGGACGCCGCCTAATAGACCACCTATTGCTAAGACAACGCCAAATGCCACAAGCACAACTAATAAAAAGGCAAGTGATATAGCCACATATTTCCCTATAATATATTGCCATATTTTCATTGGATATGTTTTTAATAACGAAAACCAGCCAGATTCAATATCGCCTGCTATACTCATACTTCCAATGGTGATAATAAATAAAGGTAATAGAAACAATAACACATTTAAAAATGATGCCGTTTGACGTGTAAAGCCCTCCACATCAGGTAATGCCATTCGCTGAATGACAATAATGGCTACAAATACAAAAGTAAAAAGAAAAGCTACTAGTTGCATCCAATGGCTTCTTAAAATTTGCTTCAACTCTATTTTCACAAACATCATTCATGAATCCCCCATTTAAACGTCAGCAAATCTTGATAGGCTAATAATTGCCCCTCTCCTTCATTGGTCATCCATTCCTGCGCCTCATCCTTCGTTGCAAATGCAAGTACTCCATAGTTCATCGGAGTCCAATAACCTGCATTGTACACATAGGTAGCTTTATAAACGTCAATCCATTCATTATTTGCATTATTTTTAATATAGGCTGCGCCAATTTCTTCCTCACCATTTAGCGCCAGATAATCCATCAAACAGCCAATATCATCAAAAATCTTATAATCTCCATTTGTGAGCACAATTTGTCCAGCATATTCATGATGAACGATGCTCATATTACAAATTTCACAAATATCTGTTTCACGGATAATATCACGTGGGTTATACGTCGTTTCGCTGCAACCGCCCAATATTGTACTGCATATAACTAGAATGGCTATCCACCTCGTCATACTTACACCCCTCTTTTCCATAGCCAAAATCCACTCATAGATACAACTAAACCAATAATAAATTGTAAGATATTGATGGAAAACGACTTCTCTTTCGTATGGCTAATTAATCTTGGTTCGTTATCTACAAGCAAATTTTGTTCTGTTTTATTCACTTCCTGATCAAGTGACGTCAGAATCATAACACTCGGTGATGCCACAAAAAATTGATAAACTGGTTGTCTCACCATCCATTGACCAAAGCTCGACACAGCCACGTAGGGAACATCTCCGAAACCATCTCCCGCAACATCTATCCCTCGGTAATCATCATAAAAATTGCGAACTAATCGCAAGCCTTGTTGGTCTGATCTTGCCGTTAATATATTTCCAGTAAACTGATTATCATTGATGATAGAGTGATTATCTACCTTTGTTCCTTCTAAGGCAGTCTGATTCATCTGAAACCCATTTTCTTGTATTTGTATGACTGAACATTTTTGCATCGCTACACCTACCCGATTATTTCGAATACTATTTTTTCTCACCTTCGCCTGTTGTGTGTCATACATTAAAAGGCCATAGCTATTGAAATCATTATGGTTACTAATTGTATTGCTCGCTATTTCTAAGTCCGTAGTCATCATTACCATAAGACCTGTCACATTATATAAATATGAATTAAAAAGCACCTTCACATCACTTGAATACATAAAATGCGTTCCATAACGACTGTTTGTCACTTCGTTTTGTCGCACATTGATATGTCGCACTTCTTCTACATATATCCCATCTTGCACAAAATCAATTGCATTGTGTTCAATAGCAATGTCATCACTTTTAAACACAGCAATCCCATTGCCTTTTTCAGCATAATGTAATTGATTACCAACAACCTTATTTTCTAATAGTTGAATATGCTTAGAACGTTGAATATGGATACCCACTTGTACATCCTTTATTTCAATAGCTTTCAGTTTTAAATTCTCCACTTCACTAACAACAATCCCTTTGTTTTTGGCAGAAATCATTATATCTTCAACAGAGACATTAGCCGTATCGTCTATTTTTAATGCAGGTTCAGTATTTTGGGAATAAAGTTCAACCCCTTTTTCTCCTTGGAGTTTAATCGATTTCTTTACGGTAAAATTTCCTTGGTAACGACCGGCAGGAATATGAACAATCTCTCCAGGTTTCGCTTGATCAATAGCAAATTGAAGATCAAACTCCGCATTTGCTGTTTGACATGTCCATAGAAAAAACAATACGAACCATCCTATTCGTTTCATTACCGTCCCCCCTTATTCAGCATGAAAAGACTAGAGGAAAGTTCCCCTAGTCTAAGCTTTTAATGACCATGTCCCTCTTGCCCATGATTCATATCACTTGAATGGATAGAACTAGAATCTCCATTCTCTCCCTCAGCCTTTTTTTTCATCATTTTCTTACGTCGTTCCAATGCGTCATCTTTAATTTTTTGTAGTTTCTCCATATAAGCATTCGAATTTTCTTGGATGTATGTATCTGCTTCCGCTTTGTTCACGAAGTATATATAGCCCCAGTTCATCGGAGATTTCAGCTCTGTTTTCACAATTGTTACATCTTCTACTTTCGCCCACTCCTTCGTCACAAAATCACGGACAAATTTTGCATTGTTCTCTTCATTAGCAACCTCCGCATTCAATAAACAGCCAATATCGTCATAAAAAGCAATAGTCCCATCTTCTTTTATCGCTTGCGCTGAAAATATGCCCATTTCATGATCCTTCATGTAAACCTTCATATTACACATTTCACAAACTGTATCCTCCTCCGGCTCTTGTAAACGCGGATCTACAAGTGAAGCAACTTGTACAGAATCATCCATTACCTTCGTTTCTATTTCAGTAGCGCCTTGCTCTGATTCCTTCTCCTTTACCTGAGGTTTTTCGCTAGTACATGCTGCTAGTACAAATAATAATATTAATGCTGGTAACCATAATTTTTTCACAACTATTCCCTCCAAATTTAGTTTTCTGTTGCCATATTCAACAATACAGATTAGTTGTGAAATTAGTAAAAAATCGCGGTGAAGAATTGGAAAAATTATCTTGAACATTCAATGAACATCTTCATTTCAAATAATTTGAATTTAGCACTTCTTTTTCACTCAAATACAAAAAAACTCCCCACATGTTTGGCTGTGGAGAGTCTGGTCTTTATATGGAAGAACGGTAACTATTAAGTCGCTTCTTTTGTCTGCTTAAACGACTAAGCTTTAACGCAGTTTCATTTAATTCACGACGTATTTGCAAATCATTCGTACTATCCATATGGATAGGCACTGTATGTTGATGCTGTTGCTGCTGATTTGGCGCATTTATTGAACTGCGCTTCTTCTCTTTATTTCTTTGCAAACTATTTTTAAATAGATTTTGTGGATTTTGCCCAAAATTATGGCTAATATCACCTGCATGTAAATATTGATTTTCCTGACGAAAAACACTACTTGTCGTTGCATTTACTCTAGAAGTCCTCATATTTAGTTACCCTCCCTTACATTTTATAATCCTTATAGGTAATTATATCGACATTATATGATGATATTTAACAACATAGAACCAAATTGCATAAAAAAAGAGAGAAAAGAGCTATTTTCAAAAGTGAGATTCACTTTTATAACTCTTTTCCCTTATTTTACTTCCAAAAAACATCAAATATTGTAATAGGCATATGACGTTTATGTTGCGAACGTAAATAATATCCTTCCAGTAGTTGGCGAGGTTCTTCTGGGATTTCCTTCCCCTCTAAATAATCATCAATTTGATCATAGGACACCCCAAGAGCCACTTCATCTGGCAAAGATGGGCGATTTTCCTCCAAATCTGCTGTTGGCACCTTCATATAAAGATGTTCAGGACATTTGAGCTCTGCCAATAACTGCTTCCCTTGTCGTTTATTCAAACGAAAGATTGGCATTAAGTCCGCTCCTCCATCACCAAATTTAGTATAAAAACCTGTGATGGCCTCGGCTGCATGATCCGTTCCTAATACGACTGCTCCATTCATTGCAGCAATCGAATATTGCACTTTCATACGCTCCCGTGCTTTCTCGTTCCCTTTAACAAAATCATTCAGCTGAACACCTGCATTTGCTAGGGCCCTCACACTCGCATCGACAGCATCTTTTATATTCACTGTATAAGATCCCGTCGGCTTAATATAGTCGATAGCGTCCTGACAATCTTGCTCATCTGCTTGCACTCCATATGGTAAGCGAATCGCCCAAAATGAATACTTCATTTCACCAGCTTCATTATTTAGCTCGTCAACAGCTAGTTGCGCTAGTTTTCCTGTTAATGTTGAATCCTGACCACCAGAGATACCAAGAACAAATCCTTTCACAAAACTATAATGTTTCGCATATTCCTTTAAGAAATCAATGGACTTACGTATTTCCTCGTGCGCATTGATAGTTGGTTGTACACGTAATTCTTCAATGATTTGTTGTTGTAAAGTCATTGTTTCCACCACTCCCTTTTTACATTTGCTTAACCATGTTATGAACTTCCTCAATATTGCGCATTTTATTATCCCAGCATTTTTGACTTAAATCGACTGGATACTCTTCAGGATTCATCGCACGTTTGTATTCATCCCATAGCAGCTCTAAATTTCCGGCTGCATAATCACGCATTTCCTCAAGCGTTGGGTTATGATAGTTAATTTCTCCATTATGAATGACATGCTGATGTAAATTTTTCGCTTCGAAATTCGTGACAAACTTAGAGACAAACGTGTGAATTGGGTGGAACATTTTAATACGTTCCTCCTCCTGAGGGTTTTCATCTTGCATCGCAATGTAATCTCCCTCTGCCTTGCCATTCTTTTTATCGATAATACGATATACATTTTTAAGACCTGGCGTTGATACTTTTTCAGCATTCGCTGATATTTTAATGGTATCCTCCAGTTGACCATCGCTGTTTTCAATGGCAACCATTTTGTAAACAGCACCTAATGCAGGCTGGTCATAAGCTGTAATAAGCTTCGTACCGATTCCCCAAACATCTACTTTTGCCCCTTGAGCTTTTAAATTTAAGATTGTGTATTCATCCAAATCATTTGAAACAATGATTTTTGTATCATGGAAACCTGCAGCATCTAGCATGCGACGAGCCTCTTTTGATAAAAACGCAATGTCTCCACTATCTAAACGAATACCGATAAAATTAATTTTGTCTCCTAATTCTTTAGCTACTTTTATAGCCGTTGGAACTCCTGATTTCAAAGTATTATACGTATCTACAAGAAAAACACAATCGCTATGACGTTTTGCATAAGAATGGAAAGCATCATAATCATTTTTATAGGCCTGTACCAACGCATGTGCATGTGTACCAGACACTGGGATGTTAAACAGTTTACCTGCTCTGACATTACTAGTGGAAGCAAAACCACCTATAAATGCTGCACGTGTACCCCAAATAGCTGCATCCATTTCTTGTGCGCGTCGTGTACCAAATTCCATAGCCACTTCATTTTTAATGATTTGTTTAATACGACTAGCCTTCGTCGCTATTAATGTTTGATAATTAACGATGTTCAATAATGCTGTTTCTATAAGCTGAGCCTCCACTAATGGAGCTTCTATTCGAACAATCGGTTCATTGGCAAAAACAAGCTCTCCCTCTACCATCGAATATATATCCCCTGTGAATCGAATATCTTTTAAATACTCAATAAAATCCTCTTTATAACCAACTTCATCACGTAAATACGCAATATCAGAATCACTAAAACGGAAATTCCGTAAATAATCCAGCATCCGCTCTAGGCCAGCAAATATTGCGTAACCATTGCCAAATGGTAATTTTCTAAAATACAACTCAAAAACTGCTTTTTTATTATGTATCCCATCAGCCCAATAGGATTCGGCCATATTGATTTGATATAAGTCTGTGTGTAGCGCTAAGCTATCATCTGCATAGTTTGATCTCACAAGAAACCCCTTCTTCCGCTTTGATAATTAGTCCTAGTATACACTATATACCCAAATTCTTGCGTATGACATTCACACTCTCTAATGTAAGGTTTTCTAACATAAATAGTCAGAAAATTTAGAACTGTTCATATTTTAGACACAAATTTTAGTACCGCTTTCATTCCCATTCTAAAACCTTTTTTCAGCAACTATTTCGAGAACGAAAATAATCTGTGTAATAAAACATAACATGGTTTTCAAAAAAGTAATTGCACTACTGTTTCAGACGATTTAACATGTAAATTAAAATTACGTAAGGAGCTGGTACAGATGAAAAAAATCGAAGTCATCATTCGTCCTGAGGTTTTTGGAGCCGTTCGGGACGGTCTGGCACAACAAGGGATTGCAGGACTAAGCGTATCTGAAATCGCAGGTTGTGGCCGTCAATTAGGGAGGACTGGTTTATTTCGTGGTAATACGTATGAAATTGAGTTTTTACCTAAATTGAAATTAGAAATGATTGTAGATGATAGTAAAGTAGATGGCATTGTAGAAATACTATTGCGCGAAGCAGCCACTGGCAAGGTTGGGGACGGAAAAATTTTCATTTATCCAGTAGAACAAGCAATTCGTATCCGAACAAAAGAAGTCGGATCGATTGCAGTAGAATAAAGGGGGGCGATATAGATGGATGAACTATTGTTATCTGTTAATTTAATTTGGGTGGTGTTAGGCACAATTTTAGTATTTTTTATGCATGCTGGATTCGCTATGGTAGAGGCAGGATTTACACGTTCAAAAAATGCTGTTAACATCATCATGAAAAATTTTCTAACTATTTCCCTTGGGGGAATTGTCTATTTTTTATGTGGCTACGCAATTATGTTTGGTGACAGTGTAGGTGGTATTTTCGGCATAAGTGGCTTTGCTTTAAACGGAGTCGATGATCTTTCATTCTTTATTTTTCAAACAATGTTTGCTGCAACAGGAGCAACTATTTTATCTGGTGCTGTGGCAGAGCGTACTAATATTTTTGCTTATATCGGAATCATTATACTTATGTCATTAGTCGTTTATCCTGTTGTAGGCCATTGGGTTTGGAGTGGCCAAGGTTGGTTGACTGATTTAGGCTTTGTGGATTTTGCTGGCTCAACAGTCGTTCATTTAACGGGAGCTGTAGCTGCCTTTATCGCCGCAGTTATGGTTGGACCACGACTAGGTAAATATGAAAATGGTCGAGTAAATGTTATTACAGGTCATAGTATTCCATTAGGAGCATTAGGCGTATTTTTACTTTGGTTTGGTTGGTTTGGCTTTAATGGCGCATCCACTTTAGCTGCCGATCCTGAACTTGTTCCGAATGTCATCGCAAATACATTTTTTGCAGCGGCCGCTGGTGTCGTAGCAACCTCCTTCTATACGAAGTTCCGTTATGGACATATTGACGGCTCCCTCACATTAAATGGCGCACTAGCAGGACTAGTAGGAATTACAGCGGGTGCAGCGAATGTCAGCATTATCGGCTCTATTATAATTGGCCTGATCGCCGCTCCATTACTTGTTGAAGGTGTGCGATTCATTGAGTGGAAGCTAAAAGTAGATGATCCAGTTGGTGCAATTGCTGTACACGGTATTTGCGGAGTATGGGGGACATTAGCTGTTGGATTATTTGATAGTAACGGGCAAGGCTTATTTTATGGTGGAGGCTTGAGTTTGCTAGGAATTCAAGCAATCGGTGTGATCGCTACAATAGCCTGGGTTAGTGTATCTGTAGCAGCTGGTATATTTATCATTAAAGCTTTTGTACCTTTACGTGTAACGGCGGAAGAGGAAATTGCTGGTTTAGATGTCATGGAACACGGAGCGCCTGCCTACGAATTCCAAGATATTTTTAAAAGCTCTGCGGTTCGAGGAGAAACCTTTGCCCATCGTTTAACACATTTCGGTAAAACACAAAATACTGTACAACAGGAAGAACAGCACATATAGACAGAAGAAAAATCTGCTCTGCTATTCATAAAGTAGCAGGCAGATTTTCTTTTTGAACTGATGGCTAATGAAAGTATTAAGCTTTCTCTAGTTCTAATAAAAATCGCTTTACATCTAGTCCACTACGAAAACCTGTTAATTGTCCATTTTTGCCAATGACACGATGGCATGGAATAATAGCTAATATTGGATTCGCACCAATAGCACTACCTACAGCCCTAACTGCTTTGGGGTTCCCAATACGTTCTGCGATGCTTCCATACGATGTTGTTGAACCATAGGGTAATTCTTTTAGGGCGTCCCACACAGCTAATTGAAAAGGTGTACCCTTCACATGGATAGGTACATCAAAGTCTGTTAGTTCCTTGTTAAAATAGGCAGTTAATTGTTCCTTATATGGTTGCAATTTTTCTTTATTTTCTTCAAAGCTATAACCTTTAAAAGGCTTTTTTGCCCACTCCTTAACCTCATCAAATGATGCATTAGGCGTTCCAATATAGGCAAGTCCATCAGTTGTGGCTACGATGTACATAGCACCTTGTGCAAACGTTAACGTATCGAAATACAATATCTCCATTCCCTATTCTCCCTTCATTTCTAAAATCTTATATTTAAACTGCATCTTTCCTTCATTTCATGCTACAGTTATTTTACTGACTATAGCAAAGGAGTTTCACTACATGAATACGCTATACGAGCCTGCCATTCACTTTCAACAAGTTCAATTCTCAGTAAATGACAAAATGATATTAAAGTCAATTACTGGGTCGTTTCCAAAAGGTCAAATTACCACTCTCGTCGGCCCTTCTGGTGCAGGTAAAACAACCCTGCTTAAATTATGTAATGGCCTTCTTTCACCGACAAACGGACATATCCTCATTGATAATAAGCCCGTCTCAAATTATGAGCCCTCAGCATTACGAAGACATGTTGGTATCGCCCTACAAGCTGCTCCTATGATTGCTGGCACTGTAAAGGAAAACCTTGCACTTCCACGGACATTGCAGGGAAAAACACTCTCTCAACAGGAGGCCATTCAATATTTAGAGGATGTTGGTTTAGATGAAAGCTTCTTACACCAATCCACAAATGAATTATCAGGAGGACAGCGTCAAAAGGTTTCTATAGCAAGAACACTTATTAATCAATCCTCTATCTTATTATTAGATGAAATAACTTCTGCACTGGATCGCCAATCTGTTAAGGAAATTGAAAAGCTCATCGCCACTATTAATAAAAAATATAATGTAACGATGATTTGGATTACTCATAATTTGCAACAAGCATTAACGATTGGACACTATACATGGGTCATGATGAATGGGGAGCTAATTGAAACTGGCAAGAGCGCTTTACTTAAAGCACCGACTAACCCACGCGTAGCAGAATTTGTACAGGGGGCTAACATATGACTTATACGTCTTTATCACTAACATTAATTTTCGTATGCATCCCTCTACTGCTATCCAAAACATTAAAATTAGGACTTGAAAAAGATACGCTTATTGCAACCCTTCGGTCTATCGTTCAATTGCTCTCTGTTGGCTATATTTTAAAATTTGTCTTTGATGCAAATAGTTATGTATATATTTTTCTTATGGTTGCGTTAATGATACTAGTCGCTACGTTTAATGCTCGAAAAAAAGGAGAAGGTATTAAAGGGATCACCTGGAAAATAGCACTGACACTTGTGATGATAGAAATTATTACACAAGGTGTCTTGCTTGGCTTTAACATTGTGCCAGCGACCGCTCAGTATATTATTCCAATTAGTGGTATGTTAATTGGCAATTCAATGGTGTTATCCATTTTATTTTTAAACCGATTTACGGCTGAAATTACTAGCCATAAAGATCAAATGGAATTAATTTTGTCACTTGGAGGCACACCCAAACAAGCTGTTCATCGACAACTTATCAATGCCGTAAAAGCGAGTATGATCCCCACGATTGAAAGCCAAAAAACAATTGGCTTAGTACAGCTACCAGGTATGATGAGCGGCCAAATTATTGGTGGTGCCGACCCCATTCAGGCTGTACAATTTCAACTTTTGATCATCTTCGCTCTCCTAACAACGGCGACATTATCAAGTATCATGATTGGTTTTTTAAGTTATCCTGCACTTTTTAATGAGCGTATGCAAATACTTGAAATGAAATAATTGTTAAGCAGATTTAATATAGATTTAATAATTTATGATATACTAAAAAGAAAATGCAGTTAGGAGAATGACCATGTTATTACGCGATTTTTTCATCCAGCTTTCCGAAAACCAACTATTGAATAGTGCTGCAAAGAAATATGGCCTAAAATTAGGAGCACAAAGTGTAGTAGCTGGTACAAATATTGAAGAAACAATTGCAAGCATCAAAGAACTGAATGCACATAATATCTCATGTACAGTAGATAACCTTGGTGAATTTGTTTCAAGTAAAGAAGAAGCAACTGCTGCAAAAGATAAAATTCTCTCTGTGGTAGAAGCTATTCATGAAAATGATGTAAAAGCACATATTTCATTAAAGCCTTCTCAATTAGGCTTAGATATTGATGTAGATTTCTGCTATGACAATCTGTATGAAATTGTTGAAAAAGCGGCTGCTTATGATATATTTGTTAACTTCGACATGGAGGACTTTGGGCGTCTTCAAACATCTTTTGATATGGTAGAAGAGTTGTCTAAAACATTTAATAATGTTGGAACTGTCATTCAATCTTACTTTTACCGTGCCAAAGACGATATCGAAAAATTCAAGGACTACCGTTTACGTATCGTAAAAGGAGCTTATAAAGAGCCTGTTGAGGTTGCTTATCAAGATAAATTGGATATCGATTTAAACTTTATTGAGTTAATTGAATATCATTTACTACATGGTAAATTTACGTCCATTGCTACACATGACCATAATATTATTGCTCACGTTAAACGCTTTGTAGCTGATCATAATATTCCACTTGATAAATTCGAATTCCAAATGCTTTATGGATTCCGTACAGATATGCAAAAAGAGCTAGCTAAAGAAGGCTATAACTTCTGTGTGTACGTTCCATTCGGGGAAGATTGGTACGGTTACTTTATGCGTCGTCTAGCTGAACGTCCTCAAAACCTTAACCTTGTCACAAAACAAGTGTTTACGAAAAAGACGAATACAGTTCTTGCTGTAGCTGCAGGTGCATTCGTTCTTGGACGCTTGACAAAACGCAATAAGTAAAACAGAAAAGAACCTTGCCGCTACCATGCGATAAGGTTCTTTTCTTATTTATTCCATCCTTTTTCTTTAAAGCGTGCAATGGCTTCAATACGATTGCCTACGTTTAATTTTTCTAAAATCGTTGAAATATAATTACGAACAGTTCCAGCAGATAAAAATAGTTCTGCGGCAATTTCCTTCGTTGTTTTGCCCTCTGCCACAAGAGTCAGCACCTGACTTTCTCGCTCAGTTAATGGATTTTCACTATCATCCTCATACACAAAATCAACGAGCTCAGGGGCATAAATTCGTTTACCATCCATAATAGTCCGGATGGCAGAAACTAATTCCTCAATAGGGCTATCCTTTAATAAATATCCCCTTACACTAGCTTTTCTAGCACGCTCGAAATAACCTGGTCTAGCAAATGTAGTTAAAATAATGACTTTACAATCCAAGCCAGAGCCATGCATTTCTTCTGCTGCATCAAGGCCAGTTTTAACTGGCATTTCAATATCCATAACACAAATATCAGGCTGGTGCTCTTTAACAAGCATCAATGCTTCCTCACCATTTTTTGCTAAGCCAACGACCTCCATATCCTCCTCCATACTAAGTAAAGAGCGAAGAGCGCCTAATAGCATCCCCTGATCTTCAGCAATCACAATTCGTATCATGTCACAAGCCTCTTTTCTATATGTTCTTCAGATTTTCTTTCACACTTTGATGCGTAATAGCCACTGGAATGGTTACTGATAACGTCGTGCCGTCCACACTTTCAATTTTGAAGGAACCGTTGATAAACTCTAATCGCTCACGCATTCCTTTTAATCCGTTCCCAGTTTTCCATGCTTGTTTTTTCGTAATGCCTTGTCCATTATCACGAACTACTAAGTAAACTTCTTTAAAATTTTGATGGAAAGCTATTTCGCATTTTGTCGCACCACTATGTTTCACAACATTATTAACAGCCTCTTTTAAGCACATAGACAAAACATTTTCTACAAGCGGTGGCACTTGCAAGGCATTTTTATCGCCTTCAAAGACAAACTCCATTTCTGCTGCCTTTAATATTTGAGAAATACGCATAAGCTCATCTTCAAATTTTGCTGTACGCATGTCTGAAACTAATTCACGAACCTCTTTTAAGGCGATACTGGCAGTTTGGCGTATATCCTTTATTTCAACTAAAGCTTGCTGTGGATCACGCTCAATCAACCTTGATGCTAAATCACTTTTCAAACCGATCATAGACAATTTTTGCCCCAGTGTATCATGTAAATCACGTGCAATACGTTGTCGTTCTTCAAAAACAATTAACTCTGCAATACGCTCATTGGCCGTTTCTAACTGCCCTTCTAAGTTCTCGCGTTTGTTTTTGGAATAGATCGTTAGCGGTAGTAGAACAACAGCTAAAATAGTTAACACGACAAAAGGTAATTGTGATAAAAATAAGTGAAGCTCAACAAAAAAGCCGGCACCTGTAGATATGACTGTAAAGCCAATATGTAGACCGTACATAATATAGAAACCAACTGGTCTTCGTATATTTCCAATAAAAAATGCTGTAAAAATGGAAAGATAAACATAACCATATAAAATCGTCATGACAATATTAATAACCATTTCAAAGCTGATCCACATATATACTAGTCCGCTTTTCGAATTCATGGAAAATCGATAGAAAATAAAATATAGCATTAGAAACGTAATGCCTATAGAGATTTCTATATAAGATGATTTTCTAAAAATGAAGAAAAACGGTAGAAAGCAAAAAATAATCCATAAATATATACTGAGCATAGGACTATTCGGAATAATACTATGCCATTTTCTCAACATAATCTCACGCTCTTTCCTACTTTTCCCTTATTATAACAAGAAAATTATTTTTTTGCCCATACATGCTTATTTTCTCGGCTATATTTAAAACAGCCATCTCTCTAATTGAGATGGCTGTTTTAACTAAGCGGCAATACTGCCTTTTGCTTTCCGTTTTATAATTAATTCGACTTCTTTAAACGTTACAAATTTACTTTGCTCTTCATCATATAGCTTATAACGCAATGATTCTAAACTAGTTCGTAAAGTAATCGTTGTCGCCGTGTGTAATGGCGGCGTTTCATTATGAGCCTTTTCAAGATTATAGTTAGGTACACGAGGAGCCAAGTGATGGACATGATGGAAACCGATATTCCCAGTAACCCATTGTAAAATTTTCGGCAATTTGTAATATGAGCTACCTTCTACTGCTGCTTTCACATAATCCCACTCTGAATCATGTTCAAAATAAGAATCTTCATATGTGTGCTGAATATAAAATAACCAAATTCCTAAAGCACCTGCAATAAATAGTGTCACACCTTGGACTAATAAAAATGCTTGCCAGCCCATAAAGAAGATTAAAGCGGCACAAACTCCGACAATGACAATATTCGTTAACATTGTGTTGGTACGTTCCTTTTTCTTTGCATCCTTACGATTAAAACGATTTAAAACAAGTACCATATATAAAGGTCCTAAACCAAACATTACAAATGGATTACGATAGAAGCGATACCATAATCGTTGACCCTTTGAGGCTTGCATATATTCTTCCACAGTCATCATATCAATATCACCGATACCACGCTTGTCTAAGTTTGAGCTTGTTGCATGGTGAATTGTATGCTCACGCTTCCATTTTTCATATGGGAATGACGTTAACACTCCAGTAAAAAATCCAACCCAATCGTTTGCCTTTTTACTTTTGAAAAATGACCCGTGCGTACAATCATGAAAGATAATAAAAGTTCTTACGACAAAACCAGCTGAAATAACGCTTAAACCAGCTGTTAGCCAAGGTGAAACATCCACTAACAAGTAACCTGCCACCCACAAAGCAATTAACGGTACAATGGTATTGATCATTTGAAAAACACTTTTACGCATATCTGATTTAGCAAAAGGCGCTACATCTTGGCGTAATTTTTTTGTTTTTTCTTTAATTGTTGCCATCTTTTACTCCCTCGTTTCCTTTTCCTTATGACCTCATCATAAAACAAGAGTATAAGTCAGCAACAGACGCAAACATCACAAAAAGGATATGACATTTGTCATATCCTTTTATGAATTGGGTCCAGTCAGCTGCAGTTGGTAGAACACAAGATCTAACCATTGTTCAAATTTATAGCCTGCATTTTTAATGGTTCCTGCATATTCAAAGCCTAGTTTCTCATGTGCTTTAATACTACCAATATTTTCTCCATCTATACCAGCAACCAATGTCTTTACCCCTTGTTCCTTCGCTTTCTCTATTAGCTTAAGCATAAGATTCGTTGCAATACCTTTTTGATAGTGGTCCTTATGTACATAAACGGAGTGCTCCATTGTATATTTATAACCCGGATAAGGACGGAATTGACTATAAGTTGCAAAGCCAGCGACCATCCCATTATCTTCATATACAAACAACGGATTTCCTAATGTTTGCTGGTCGCTAAACCATTTCTTTTTTTCATCTAACGATTGAATTTCATATCGATAGACTGCTTTGCTCGTTAAAATAATATCGTTATAAATTTCTAACACCTCAGGTATATCTTTTTCTTCCATCAATCGAATCATTTTCCTCACGTCCTTCCGAAAATATCCTCCCCTTCAATAGCAAGAAAAGAAGATATAGATAGGCAATCCATCCACTATCTATATCCTCCTATTTTACGCCTTATACATTGAAGTATCGAGCATCAGGATGAGCAAAAACAATCGCCGATACAGATGCTTCTGGCTCCATCATAAAGCCTTCCGTTAAATGAACGCCAATATCCTCAGGCTTTAGTAAACCAAACAATTTTTCTTGATCTTCTAAGTTTGGGCATGCTGGATAACCAAATGAAAAACGTTGTCCCTGATACTTAGCCGCAAAACGATCGCGCATCGTAAAGTCTGTCACGTCTGGGAAACCCCATTGATCGCGAATTTCTTGATGCATACGTTCGGCAAAGCCCTCTGCTAATTCTAATGCCGTCGACTGTAAGGCATGACTTTCAAGGAATTTACCATCTTCTTTTAGTTGCCGAGCTTTTGCCATAACTCCTTGCCCTGCTGTCACTACCATAAGTGCAACATAATCCATTTCTCCACTTTCTACCGTTCTTAAGAAATCAGCCAGGCATAAAAAAGGTTCGACCTGCTGACGCGGGAAAGTAAAACGTTCAATTTCTGTTTTGTTATCTGCTGGATCATAAATAATTACATCATCTCCATCTGCTTGGGCAGGGAAGAATTGATATAAACCTGAAGGCTTTAATAGATCACTTTTTAAATAATCATCCACTAAATCTTTAAGCTCAGTTGCTCTTGGATCGCCAGCATCTAGTAATGGTTGAACTTGCCCTTTTAACCCCAGATGGTGCCCAAGCAATGTCCGCATATTCACATATGGATATAAATGTGAAACAGCATATTCTTTCTTTACATGACGACGCAAATCAGCCGGTAAAAATACGGGTGCTTCCTTTACTGTACGAGCAGGTTTTATTGTAATCACTTTGACAGGACGAGCTGCTCGTTTTTCATCTGCCTCTAAACGTTTTTGGCGAGATTCCGCTATTTCTGCTAAGAAATTTTCACGTGTCCCCTCACCCATTAATAAATTGGCCTGCTCTAATCCCTGCATCGCATCCTTTGCGTATATAACAGGACCACCATATTCATCAGCAATTTTTGTTTCTGTAAAACGTCGGGAAAGCGCAGCTCCACCTACTAAAATTGGTACATCAATTCCTGCCTCTTTGAAATCTTGGGCAGTAGTGACCATTTGCTGTGCTGATTTAACTAATAGACCTGATAACCCAATGAAATCTGGCTTTTCCTTGCGAATAGCTTCTATTAATTGAGCAGGCGTCACCTTAATACCTAAGTCTACAACCTTATAGCCATTGTTACTTAAAATAATATCAACAAGGTTTTTTCCAATATCGTGCACATCACCTTTTACAGTAGCAAGCACCATTTTCCCCTTGCCTGCACTCTCCTCGTTCTTCTCCATATATTGCTCTAAATGAGCAACAGCAGCCTTCATCACTCCAGCAGATTGTAAAACCTCTGCTACGATCAATTGGTTATCATTAAATAAACGACCAACCTCAGCCATCCCATTCATTAAAGGTCCATTTATAATATCAAGAGGTGACTCAAATAGTTCTCGGGCAGCCTCTAAATCAGCAATAAGTCCTTCTTTGGTCCCCTCCAATATATAGTAGGCTAAGCGACCTTCTACAGTTTTTGGAATATCTGCTTCAGTTTTTTCTTTCTTTTTATCACGATAAAAATCAGTAAATACTGCTAATGTTTCATCATTAGTATTAAATAACAAGTCATTGGCTAGTTTAATTTCCGCTTCTGGAATCGATGCATACCGTTCTAGCTTTTCAGTATTGACGATGGCATAATCTAAACCAGCCTGTGTACAATGATAAAGATATACAGCATTGAGAACCTCGCGTCCAACCGGTGGTAAGCCAAACGAAATATTACTAACTCCAAGCACCGTTAATGTACGGGGCATTTTTTCTTTAATGAGACGAATTCCTTCAATTGTTTCAAGTGCTGAGCCAATATATTGCTCATCTCCCGTTCCTACTGGGAACATTAATGGGTCAAAAATGATATCTTCAGGTTGCATTCCCCATTTTTCTGTTAGTAATTGATAGGAACGTTCAGCAATTTCAAGCTTCCGATGACGATCGACTGCCATCCCTGTTTCATCGATTGTTCCCACAACTAACGAGGCACCGTACTTTTTCACTAATGGCAATACGGCATCAAACCGTTCTTCGCCATCTTCTAGGTTTATAGAGTTAATGATGGCCTTCCCTTGCGAAAACTTGAGGGCCTCTTCAATAACCTTTTCGTCTGTGGAATCAATAACAAGTGGAACCTTAACTTTTTTCACAACCTCCTGCATAAAGCCACGGATATCTGCTAATTCATCACGATCTGGGTTCGCCAAGCAAATATCTATGACATGTGCGCCATTTTTCACTTGCGCCCTTGCAATCTCAGCTGCTTCCTCAAATTTACCATCAATAATTAGGTTTTTGAATTTACGAGAACCAATAACATTTGTTCTTTCCCCAATAAATAACGGACGCATAGAATCATCGTATAAAAGTGGCTCGATACCTGATACTGCGTGACCATGCGTTTTTTCTGGTAGCTGACGAGGCTTTTCATCTTTTAAAATTTCACGTATAGCCGCAATATGTGCTGGAGTTGTACCACAGCATCCACCTACAATATTGAGCCAACCCTTTTCTGCAAATCCTTTTAATTTTTGCGATAAAGATTCTGGAGACTCATGATAACATCCTTCTTCATCAGGTAAGCCTGCATTCGGATAACAGCTAATATACCCCGTTGACAGCTCTGCTAATGAGCGAATATGATCCGTCATAAATTCAGGTCCCGTCGCACAGTTTAAGCCTACCGATAATGGTTGAATATGCTCGATGGAAATATAAAAGGCATCAATGGTTTGCCCTGCAAGAGTAGTCCCCATAGGCTCAATTGTTCCAGAAATCATCACAGGTAATTCTTTACCGGTTACCTCGAAAGCACGAGTTACCCCAAGGGTACCTGCTTTCACATTTAACATATCCTGACTTGTCTCTAGCAATAGCACATCTGCCCCAGCTTCAATCAATGCCTTTGCCTGCACAAAGAAATTTTCTTCTAATTCATCAAATGTAATACCGCCTGTTACTGACAACGTCTTCGTTGTAGGGCCCATTGCGCCTGCAACAAAGCGGGGCCAATCGGAAGTCGTGTAATTGTCAACTGCTTGACGAGCAATTTCGACTGCACGTTTATTAATTTCTTCCGCTTTTGCACCTAGATTATATTCATTTAATACAAGAGGTGTTCCCCCAAATGTATTTGTACAAATAATATCTGCCCCTGCCTCTAAGTACTTATGATGAATTTTCTCGATGACATCAGGTCTAGTAAGCACTAGATTTTCATTACAGCCATCTAGGTCCTCCCCACCAAAATCATCGGCTGATAAGTTTTCATTTTGCAGCATGGTTCCCATTGCGCCATCGAGAATTAATATTCGTTTATCAAGTTGTTCTTCAATCAAGTGCTTAGCCATTTATACTTACCCCTTTTTTCTGTTCATCCAATTGCTCTATATATTTCATTAATTCTAATGTCACATCGTAGCGTAAAAATGGTGTAATAAGGTAAATGCCATTGAAATATTGCGCAGCCACCTCTACTAATTCCTTGGCAATTGCAATCCCCTCAAGTGTGGCGCGTTCCTTATCTTCACCACATGCTTTCATCCTTGATAAAGCATCTTCAGATAATTTTATGCCTGGCACCTCATGATGTAAAAACTCTGCACTTTTATAACTCGTAACGGGCATAATGCCAATATAAATCGGTGCTTGTAAATGCTTCGTTGCTTCATATATTTCTATAATTTTTTCCTTTGTATAAACAGGCTGTGAAATGAAATAGTCTGCCCCATGCTCCATCTTTTTTTCTAAGCGTGCCACAGCACGATCTAATACACGAACATTTGGGTTAAATGCAGCAGCCACAGAGAAGTTAGCCTTTTTCCGTAATGGTTTCCCTGAGAAAGAAACCCCTTCATTTAATTGTTTAATTAATTGGATCAGCTCCATCGAGGAGACATCATAGACGCTAGTGGCACCAGGAAAATCTCCAACCTTGGTTGGGTCACCTGTAACAGCTAGCACATCATGAATTCCTAAGGCATTTAACCCCATTAAATGTGATTGCAGACCAATTAAATTACGATCTCGACAGGTAATATGTGTAAGGGGGCGTACGCCATTAGAGCTTTTCAATAACGCCCCCATTGCAATATTACTAATACGTGGGGATGCCAATGAATTGTCTGCCATCATAACTACATCGGCACCTGCCTCATATAGTTGCTTGGCCCCTTCAAGAAACCCATCTATTTCTAAGTGTCTAGGTGTATCCAACTCTACAATGACCGAGCGTTCACGCTTTACCTTTTCATGAAGTGGTTCAAATTTAGCTGGCTCAGCATCACGAACAATCTCAATCTTTGCAGGCTTCGCATGCTTTTCACTAACTGGTGATAGCTCTTCTAAATACTTCTTTGCGGCTGCAATATGCTTTGGTGTCGTACCACAACAGCCCCCAATTAAACGAACACCCTGATCACGCAGCTCAACAGCAGCGCGACCAAAATAATCAGCCTCCGACTCATAAACAACACGCCCGTCCTCTAAATCTAATAGCGAAGCATTTGGATAGGCTGACATAAATGCCTTTTCCGGAAGTTCTACTCCCTCAAACGCTTGAATCGTATGATATGGACCAAGACGGCAATTGACACCAACAATATCTGCACCAAGAGTCTCTAATTCATGTAGCGCATTATTTAAAGACATACCATTTTGTAAAACACCAGGCTCATGCATAGATACTTGAGCAATTATCGGTATATTAGTTTTGGCGCGTAGCATGTTTAATGTCGCTGTTAATTCTTCAAAATCATAATAAGTTTCGAGTAAAAGACCATCAGGATTTCCTGCAAGTAACACACTTGCCTGCTCATCAACGGTCGCTAATATGTCATCTAATGTTGCATCGCTTTTACGAATGCCACGAATACCACCAATCGTTCCTAAAACAAATTGACCGCCATCCGCTGCTGCTCGCTTAGCAATAGTAATAGCTGCTTCATTAAATTGTTGAACACTTGATTCTAATCCATAGCGAGCTAATTTAATGGCATTGGCACCGTACGTATTCGTTTGAATAATATCAGCACCCGCTGCGATATATTCTCTATGAATCTTTTCAATTAATTCAGGTCTCTGAACATTCATTTCCTCATGACAATACTCCAATCCATAGCCATACAACACTGTGCCTATTGCACCGTCTGCCGTCAATACATGCGTTTGTAACCTTTCAAGCAATCCCATAAAACTAGCCTCTCTTCCTCTATTTCTGTATAATAAAAAGCCTTCTTTTATATAAAAAGAAGGCTTTAACGACTCATCATTATTGTTCCTTCTCATCTTCGACTCAACGGTCTTCTGGATTTAGCACCTGACAAAAAGTTGGTTGCTGAAGCTTCAATGGGCCAGTCCCTCTGCTTCTCTTGATAAGAATTATTAAGTATGAATTTTTTAAATAATTAAAAGAATCATATCGTTTACAGACGAATGAGTCAAGACTATTTCACATAACAAAGAAATTTTTCGTTTAAAAACTTAGAAATTGGATAGTTCTTCTGCAAGCTCTTCACCAATTTTTTTCCCATTTTGAATGCAAGCACCAATACCTACTCCAAAATAAGAGCAACCCGCAATCGATAAATTTGGATAGTTTTCATTCAGCTCTAATAGTAAGCCTTGCAGCGCTTCCCGGTGAGCTAAGTCATATTTAGGCATTTGATCAATCCACTTTGTGACATTCACAACGGTTGGCTTTTCATCTATTCCTAGGCTTTTCCGAACATCTTCTAAAGCGATGGCTGCCAATTCGTCGTCAGTCATTTTACGTAACTGCTCATACGCCGGATTAATACTCTTATAGAATAGGCGAACAAGTAGTTGATTGTTTTTCGATGTATGCTTCCACTTGCGACTCGTCCAAGTCGCTGCATTACAAGTGACATCAGAATTATGGGATACAATATAGCCTGTTCCATCCGCTGGTAAGTTTGCATCAGACACATCAAAGCCTAGATAAATAGTAATGGCTGATGCTGTAGTAAACTGATCAAAATAATGTGTTAAGGAGTCATCCTGTAATATACTTTGAACCGCTTCATTCGGTAGCGCTAGAACAACATATTCTGCCTCAATGTTTTGACCATTTGCTAATGTAATCGAATATTGGTTCCCCATTTTTTGGACATGATTTGTGGCTACCCCTTTAATGATATCTACCTCTGTTAATGTCTGTTCTAATCGCTCAATTAAAGAGGATAACCCATTTTGAAATGAAATAAATTTTTTATTAGCAGCTTTAACAAATTGCTCACGATTCGCATCAAAACCTTTTATGATACTTCCATAGTCATTTTTATAGTCAATTAAATACGGTAAAGTAGAAGCAATAGAAAGTTGGTGTAAATCACCAGAATAGACACCTGCTAAAACAGGTGCAATTTGATTTTCCACAAGCTCTTCGCCAAGATAATAAGTTAAAAATTCCCCTATCGAGCTTTCTTTTGTAAAACCTGCATTGGGTAAAGTTAAATCTTTTAAAGCTTCTTGTTTGGCCAGATCTGAGATAAGAGTGCTTTCCTCAAGTGATGCCACACTCATAGGTATACCGAAAGTAGAATCCGCTGGAATGGCGTGCAACTCGTTATTTGTATAAATATAGGATACACCTGTTTCGTTGTAAACGAGATGATCTTCAAAGTCTAGCTCCTGCACTAGCTCCATTACACCTTTATGGCGAGCTACGATAGAGTCAGCACCAGTTTCCATAATAAAACCTTGTTCATAGGCTGAATATAGTTTGCCACCTAAATATGTATTTTTTTCTACGAGCACTAGCTGAACATCTAATTTTTTTTCCTTCACTTGGCGTTGTAGATAATGCATTGTGCATAAACCAGTAATGCCGCCACCTAATACAACAACTGTTTTCATAGTAAACCGCCCCTATTTTTAGTTCTGTCTACAGTATAAACTTATTTTCATTGAAAATTACGTTAAACCCTTTACAAATTTAGCAAAAATAGAGCTACCTCAACTATGAGATAGCTCTAGCTCCAAAAATTATGCTTACTAAACACACATTATAATGAGTACTATAGTGTTTAATATGGTTACTAGTGATCTAGCTTTTTAAATTTTGGGCAAAGCTAGCTAATTTTTCTGCTGAGTTCGTTACTTCAGTAAAAGAACTACCCAGCCCACTTAATATACCTGCGATTGCTTGTATTTTCGTCGCCATGCAATCATTTTGATCTTTTGCTTCTGTCATTGCCCCTACTATATTTGTAAATTGACCTTCCGTGTGTAACATATTATCCTCACCAGATGCCACTTCTTCTTGGATATGAATGAGAGATTGCTCTAATTTCCCGGTGCGTTCACTCGTTTTTTGCAACAATAATGCAACAGCGGTGACAGATTCCTTTGTTTGAATGGATAATTTACGTACTTCATCAGCTACTACACTAAATCCCTTCCCTGCTTCTCCGGCACGGGCCGCTTCAATAGCGGCATTTAAGGCCAACAAATTGGTCTGATTGGCAATATTGGTTACGACACTCATAATTGTTTCCATTTCCTTCGACATATCAGATAATTGTTCAATATTTTCTTCTATATCATGAAGAGACTGAATAATATTATGCATATTTAGTGATTGTTTCTTTAAACATTCACGTCCATCCAGTGCTTGGTTTTCAGCGAGAGTAGACACTTCTAGCGATCTCTTTGCCAATTGTTCAATTTCCCCAGACTGCTCACTTAGTCTGCAAAACGAATTATTAGTTTCCTGTGAAATGGTCGCAAGCAATTCAGAGGATTGTACAATTTGCCGTTCAATTGCTTCTTTTTCTAGTTCCATGTTTTCTTTATGCTGTTCAACTGTATTTTCATATGCCTCTAAAACAAGTTGCTGCTCGAAATTACAAATTTTAGATATGGCCCTTATTGTATTAAACTGATCTCGTGGATGATCGATATGCTGTTCAACCAAGTCTATAAATGAGAGAGATAAATCTTGGAACGCGCAAATATACCATTGTGTTCTAAGCCCAATATGTACGTGCACCTTTGCAATTTTCACACGCCTTTGGTAAAATTCCTCATCAATCGTTCCGTTAAACATTTCAATAATATGCTGCCGTAACGTTATTTTAAGCTTTTCTACAGAACTATGATGACTAATAATATTTACCAAATGTTGTTCGGTACCGATCATATTGTAAAAACGGTTTACGATGTGATCAACATTGTCCATAACATACGGTTGGAATGCTTTTAAATATTGTAAGTCTTGCTTCGTTACATTCAGCATTTCAATTTGCTTCACCATTAATTGGCGATTAGACAGCTCCATTTTCACCGTATATTGCTGTAAATCCAACGCCTTCGTCTTACTCTGTTTTTGAAAAATCACTTATCTTCCCTCTTTCGTTCCGTTTACTTTAACAGGCTGAGAAACAACAAATACCTTTTAGCATATTGATTGATACAACAAAAAATACCGATTCATAGGCTGACCATATACGATGATCCCATTTGCTTCAGCTATTTCATTTGTCACACTGCTTCCTCCAAAAGCAGCCACACATTGTTCTATCATGAATAAAAGGTGAATTGTGCTCAACTAACAGATTTTCTCTATACATTGACTATAGTCGATTTATTTATGTATGATTCATTTCAAAATTACTCATTTACCTTAAACATTTTAAAAAATACTGTCAATTTTATTTATACCATATTTTTACATAATATGTATATAAAGTCCTTACTGCTACATTGTCTGAATTTCAACAAAAAAAAGCTACCACAATATTATTGGTAGCCTTTTGTTTCATTTGTTTGTTTGATTATGCTTATTTTTTTTATCTTTTTTCTATTTTTCAATCGATCATCATTAAATTTCACTATATTAATATTTTATACCCTTATTCTAAATAATTATAAATACTCATAAATAAACCCTCATGCAATACAAAAGGATTATTATGTTAGACCATATAAATAATCTTAATGAACCATGAAATTTTAATATAAAATTTACAATTCCTTAAGTTCCTCTACTAATTTTGCGGCTTCTTCTATGCCAGCATCTGCAGCAAGTGAATACCACTTAATAGCCTCCTTCAGATTTCTGGCGACTCCCTCACCTTTATTATATATATGACCAAGCTGTAGCTTCGCATCTGCATCCCCTTGCAGAGCAGCCTGTTTAAACCAATGAATGCCCTTTTCAATATTTCGAATGCCTGTTAAGCCTTTACTCCAAATAAAACCTAAATCATAAAAGGCATCGATATGAAATTGCTCTGCTGCTCTTTCATACCAAAATAAACCTCGATTCATATCTTTTACTTGATCAAGACGCCCCTCTAGATAAATACCACCTAGACGATACTGCGCTTCTACATATCCTGTTTCGGCAGACTTTTTATACGCATTAAAAGCTGCATTCGTATCTTTTTTGACTCCTAATCCTTGCTCATACATGATTCCTAGCGTAAACATAGCCTCCGCCACATTTTTACTAGCTGCAAAATCAAACCATTTTCTTGCTAGAGTAAAATCCTGCGACACACCCTCTCCATTAAAGTACATATCCGCTAAATTATTGGCAGCATCGGCATGCCCTTGTAAAGCAGCCTTTTCATATAAAGAAAAAGCCTGAGTGTAATTCTCCTCAACACCGACTCCCTCAAAATAAAAATTCCCTAGCACATATTGCGCATCTACATTTCCTTGGGCAGCAGCTAATTCGAACCATTTTAATGATTTTTCAGGCTGAAAACAATCCCCTTCCTTAGCATTGTAATACTCCCCTAGCTGATATTGTGCATCCGTGTCCTGATCCTCAACCGCCTCTTTATATAAATCAATCATTACCTCATGATCTAAGTCTTCTTCATCTAAAATCTTGACTTGATTATCCTGATGGCAGAAATACCATTCAACAACATCAAGTACATCATCAACCACTTCTATTCTGCTTGTTAATCTTTCGAGGGATGAAATTTGCCAAATGAGTATATAGATTGGTTGTGGAATAGCATCACGCAACACATCATCATACTCTGCTAACAGCGTTAATACATTGTCCTGCACAGATTGAGTTTGATCTGAATGGACAATTTGCAAATGTCGCTGTTGCTGATCTTTTAATAACCCTCGCACTATTTGATACAGTATTTTTTGCAAGGCTGTTAAGTTAACTTCAGTGAATGTTAGTAATTTTATATGTTGAGCAAACCATGTATTTTTCGTTTGTATGATTTCTTGTAGGGAATGAATGCGTTCCTTATTGCGCTTAGCTAAAATTTGCTCGTACATTGTTTTCCTCCCTTGCACATTATGTAAAAAACTGCCTTGCCACTATTATATGGAAGACAGTTGAATTTTGGTTACACATATGCTCGCAACAGTAAGCCTATAAATAGCGTAATGATTAAAAAAACTGTAATATGGGCCCACTTATTCATTTCTAATAAGCCTATAAATTCTCTTGTAAATGCATTAGGAACATAGTAGAAGGCTGTTTTTGAGCCAACCCCTTCTGCATCTAGTTTTGCTTTTTTTGCATAGAGACTTGCGCGAAATACGTGAAAATTATTTGTTACAAATATGGAACGGTATTTTTCGCCTTGAGCATGTTGATCCATTATCTTTTTCGTAAAAATCATATTTTCTTCTGTATTGGTCGACTGATCTTCCATTAGAATTTTATTCGCAGGAATATCATGGACATCTAATAAATATGTTTTCATAGCCCTGGCCTCTGATACTTTTTCATCAGTCCCTTGACCACCTGAGACAATGATAAACGGTCTTTCCCCGTACTTTTTGTATTGCTTTACCGCTTCATTTAAGCGACTTGCTAAAAGTGGTGGAACTCTATCGCCAATTACCCCTGATCCTAGCGCTATTATATAATTTGGTTCATAGCGAATAGGTGTGAAATGATACAATATAGCATATGCTAGGACACTTGTGTATAAAAACATTGTATAGCCAAAAATTAAAAACGCATAGAAGAAAAGAATATGCCAAAGCACATTTTCAATCTGAATAAAAATGACGAATACATACCATATCATCATAATAACAAAACTTAGCCCCAAAATAGCTAACATTAAATTCCTTACTTTACGTCCTTCCTTCTCTAACAAAACCTTACTATTGAAAAACATGGCTATAGATAAAATAAACATGATACTAGGAAAGCTTCCTAGCATAATAAAAATCCCCATTTCTGAAACGATTCCCTGATCATTTGGCAGTAATAAAGGATAGTGTATAATGAACGCTCTGATTATATATACACCTATTAAACCAAGAGCTACCGCGTTGAGGAAACGCCTTTTTTCTGTCAGATACAGCAATATAAAAATGGAGATGAAGGTTATAAATGTGACTAGCATCGTTTCACCCCTTTCTATTGTATAATTTTCACAAATACTTCATCTGTCACTATTTGTTCAAATTTTTTGATATTGCTTATTTCTAGAAGGTATTGGTTTTATTTTTTAATAAAGTTCATGTAATATTACTATATAAGAACTAGTTTATGACCAAACCAAAAATTATATTGGAGGAATGTAAGTAATGAAAAAAATTCTTGCCGCTCTATTTGCAGCGACACTAATATTTTCCACAGTTGGTGCAACATTATTCATCTCTGATACACCAACAGCAGAGGCTAAATCCTATAAATCCGGTAAAAAAGGCTTCTCAAACAATAACAATAGCTCAAATATCCAGAAGTCACAGGACACTTCTAAAGATCAAAAAAATGCCACAACAAATAAAAACAACACAAACTCAACAAATAAAGCTGATACAACTAAAAAAGGTGGTTTCTTCTCAGGTGGCCTTATGAAAGGATTAATGCTTGGGGGACTTGCAGGTTTATTATTCGGTAGCTTATTTAGCGGTATGGGGTTACTAGGAAATATTTTAGGTTTGCTCATTAACGTAGCTGCAATTGCCGTTATTGTGATGCTAGTCGTAAAAATTATGAATATGTTTAAAGATAAAAAACGCAAAGAGGAAGCCCAATGGCACAAATAATTAACGAGCAAGATATTATTAACGCTATTTGTTTATCCCAAGCGTATTATAAGAGCATTCGCCCAGAGGATGTTATCGTCGAATTGACATACGATGATGACACAGGCTTCGGTGCGGAGGTTGAAGTAAATAGTCAAATCGAAATACTCAATACTGGAGCCATGATTGGTGCCTTGCGTGTTTGGATAAAAGATGTTCTACATGGTGATCCTTTTTCAACAGGTATTGAACTTGTTTTAGACGATGAAGAAGGCATTATAGCAAAGCTTTCATAAAATATAGCCGTACAATGAATCTTTCACCAGATTCATTGTACGGCTATTTTACTTTTTCAAACGTTTCTTAACCGCAACCGCTTCCTCCTCATTTAAAGAAAAGTCTACAATAGAGCGGCCAAGCGAGAGCAACATAATAAACATTACACCTGTACCTACAATCAGATAGATCATTGTAAAAATCTTGGAGAACGAGGTTGTTGGGTATAGCCCCGTTTCTACGCCTGTTGGAATCAAGCTGACTACAGCAAAATACATAGCATCTAGCCAATACCAACCCTCTGTCCCCTTGTAAAACAAAGTACCCGATAGAATGATGAGGAATAGTGTCGTAAATAATGATAGAAACTGTGGTCGTTTAAATGAACGCCACAATCCTTTAACTAATCTTTTGGCAGATAAAATAAATGAAAACATCCTCATTTCCCTCTCTTTTTTACTATATTCAGTCTAGTAAGACTATACTTTGTTTATAGACATAACGTCAAAAGGTAGAGATGTTATTTCACCTCTACCTTTATTTTTTATTGACTGAATAATTGATTCAGATTCACCATCATTTTAGCTGCCTGCCCTCTTGTAGTTGAAGCTGCCGGTGAGTACTTCTGTCCATCTCCCGACACAATTCCTAGCTCAAATAACATCGTAATGGCATGCTTTGTCTCTGCATTATAAGATGCAATATCTATAAATGGTGCACTTCCTTGGACAATATAAGGCTGTTTAAATTGTTGCTCATAGGCACGCTCAATCATCACTGCTAATTCAGCGCGTGTTACAGGTTTTGCAGGGTTAAACTTCCCATCGGCTCCCTTAATAATGCCATGTGCATACGCTGCCGCAATTTCCGACTGTGTTTTCTCATCATAATTAGCGATATCTGTAAATGGCGCCTTTTCCTGCGTTGTTATTCCCAAACTTCTCACTAGTATAGAGGCTACTTGTGCGCGTGTCACATTTTGATTAGGTTTAAATGTGCCATCTGGATAGCCATTCATCATCCCTGCTTCTGCTGCTTGCTGTATATAATCTTTTGCCCAATGATTTGCTGTATCTGTAAAACGAATTGTTTCTCCTGTAGTGAAAGTCGCTGTTGGATTTTGAACACTTTCATTACCAGCAGCATCCATTGCTTTTACTGTAATTGTGTAGGCTGTATGCTCAGTCAAATCTGTAAGTGTCGTCTCGGTTGTATCAGCAGGTACTGTTGAAGTTAATTTGTCATTTACATATACTTTGTATTTTTCTACACCAACATTATCCGTCGCTTCTTGCCAATTTACATCCACCGTTTTACGATCTTTTACATGGACTTGAATAGCTTTCGTTACATCCCATAAGGTGCTAGTTTTTATGATTGGTAAAAACGCCTCATTTGCTACTGCAAAATAACCAGCTTCACTTAAATGAATATTTTCTGGGTTAGGAAGGTAGGTTGGAACATCCTTTGCCACAACATCAGATGTAGGTACAAAAAACGCTCCAGCCTTTTCAACTGTCGTTTTAATGGTTGTATTCATTGTAGCCAATAATATTTTAAATTGGTTTTGTAAGCTCTCACTATAATATGGAAACGAATTGTAATAGCCCATCACATAAATTTCTGCTTGTGGATTTAATTTTTTTATTTCAGTTAAAATTGCTGCAATATTAGTTACAGCCTCTTTTGTAGCCTTTATGATGGCTAGCGTATCAATTCCGGCTGTCTGTGATTCTTTTAATATTGGCAGTAAGTCATTAGCGCCAACAGTTAACGTGATAATCTCTGCCTCTTTAATAGATGCTTTTAATTTAACCTGTTCCACCGGATAGCCAAAACCTGTCACTGTTTTGGCAACATCATTTTGAATATCTGCCAACACATTTTTTGTTGTATAGCCTGACATCGCAAAGCCCTTATTATAAGAAGTAATGAAGCCCTCTTTTTGTAAAGCTTGTGCAACAAAATCTGTGTAGCCTAATCCGATTGCACCGACCTCATTCATCCCATGTGCAATT
The DNA here is from genome assembly GCF_000801965.1 of Lysinibacillus sp. A1. Classification (NCBI taxonomy): domain Bacteria; kingdom Bacillati; phylum Bacillota; class Bacilli; order Caryophanales; family Bacillaceae; genus Lysinibacillus; species Lysinibacillus sp. A1. Next base: position 69,019 of record NZ_JSZM01000032.1, on the reverse strand, counting down.
GAATCACCTAGAGCTACATAATCTGCCTGAGTAGTCCAACTTGGTGCTATGTAATCTCCTGTTTCTTCAGCATTCGCAGCGACAGGTATTGTTAGCTGTAATGCAAGCATGCTTGTGGCTAAAAAACGGAATTTCTTTGAAAATTTCATACATTCTCTCCCCTACCTAAAAATAGTAATTGTTTTAACTATTTTACTAGAAGGGAGTTAAAAATAGGTTAAAAAACCAATAATCTTTTTAAATCATTTTTGCTACTCAATATGGACCTTCCCATAAATTCCACCACCACCAACTTCAATATTTAAATGACCTGTTCTCGCAGCATCTATTAATTTGGCCATTTTTTGTGGCACAATTTGTTCAAGCTGTTCAATGGTTACTCGATGTAAAATATTCATCTCTGTTCCAAAAGCATGCAATAATCGTTCCATCATTTTTGGACCAATACCAGGAATAAAATCGAGCGGTACTTGATGGATATACGGTGGTCTATTTTTTTCGTGGGAAAAATCCTCTGATAATTCCTGTATACGTGAAGCAACACCCTTTATGATTTGCGTACTTCCACAGTTCGAGCAAATTATAGCTTCGTTACTAAGTTGTTCTCCGCACTTACCACAAACTGTTTGATGATATTTACCAAGTAATGGATTCAAGCCATAATTGGCGATGATTACTCGTCCCTGTTGTTCACGAAGAGCCATTTGTAATTCTACAAAATTTGCGTCTGCTAAGCGTAATTTTTGATACTCTCGTGCGAGTTTCCCAAGAGAATGTGCGTCAGAATTACTAACGAATGGATATGCTTGAAGCTCTTTAATATGACGTACCATATTTGTGTCTGAGCTTAACCCTAATTCAATTGCATCTATTAGCTGGGGATCAAAGACTTCGGTTAGACTGTGATGGACACCTTTGCCATATAAACTTTTAAAGGGGGTAAATACATGAGCAGGAATAAATAGCCCTCCCAACTCATGAACTTTTTGTTGCAATGTTCTTCCATCACAGTAAATTCGTTGTGAGCTTAAATGAATATTTTTCATATGCTGAGACATCCAATTTGAAAATTGCTCCATGAGCAATAATGTAGGAAAATAAGCAAGCACATGAATGGGACCATGGCAATGTTGATCATAGATTTCTATTTCTGAACCTGGAATCAGTGTCGTTTCTTGAAAGCGCAGTCCACCCTCTGCCAGTTCAACGAGTTCACCTTGGTCAATCATCTCTTTCATTTCCTCTATAACCTCAGGTGAATGACAATCAATAATACCAATGATGTCCAGACCTTTTCTTGCACTAGCAGTCTCTAATATGCGCGCTAATGTCAACGTTTTACTACCAGTAATTTTCACAGCACGTCCTTTAGCTGTGCGGCCAATATGAATATGTAAATCAGCATAGAACTCTTTCATGTTCATTCACTCCTTAAACGCTACTTAAAATGAAAATACCTTACATGACTGCAAGGCATTTCACATTTATTATGATGGATGATTATTGGTTGTGCTATTATTTTCCTCAAAAACCCCAGAGTTATTTGGTGGCATAGATGATGAATCGTAGGCAACTAATGTGACACCCATTTTTTTCTCCAGTTCATTAATTTTCGCAAGTTGCTGCGAATCTAATTGTGCAAATTTAATGTTATCCATTGTCATCAATCCTTTCAAACATAAAGTTCCCTGAAATTAAAACAACTATACTTGCCGGAAATGACTGACTATCAGTCATTTTTTATTGACATTCATTTTTCTCTCCTGTAACATACTAATAAGTAAGGCAAAAGTGAGGGATATCATGTCAAAGGAAGAAAAGATTATTCAAGCAGCCCTTGAAGTATTTCGAGAAAAAGGTATTGAAAAAACAAAGGTTTCAGATATCGTAAAGGCAGCTGGTATTGCACAAGGAACATTTTATCTTTATTTCCCATCGCGTCTTTCGGTTATGCCTGCTATTGCCAAAAATATGGTAGAGCGCATTATGGCTACTGTCGAAGAAGGTGTTTCAGATCATAAGCCCTTTGAACAGCAGCTTGAAGAAGTGGTGGAGATGATTTTCTTAATTACGAAAGAATATGGGGATATCGTTGCACTTATTTATGCGGGTATTGCACAAACTGAGCATTTGAAAGAGTGGGAAAATATCTATTCTCCCTACTATGCTTGGATGAGTAATTTTTTATTAACGGCTCAGCAACAAGGAGTCATTCGAGATTCCATTAATCCATCGCGATCAGCCAAGCTTATCATTGGTCTAATCGAATCTGCTGCCGAACAAATTTATTTGTTTGACGATAGCAAGGATGAAACCATGCAGCAGCTTAAGCTTGAGCTTCTAGACTTTTTATATCATGCACTTGGCCTACGTCACGCATAAGTGGCGTTCTCTTTTATCTAAAAAATGACTGAATGTCAGTCATAATATTCTACTACGGAAGGAATTTATTTATGCAAAAAGAATGGATGTATGTTGGACTAACAAGTTTATTTGAATTGTTTTGGATATTCGGTTTTAATGTAGCAAATGCATGGTGGCATTGGATCATTATTGTATCTATTATCGCTGTTGATTTTCACTTCTTATCGAAGGCTTGTGAAAAACTCCCTACAGGTACTGTCTACGCAATTTTCGCTGGAGCAGGTGCAATCGGTACGACATTAATGGATATTTTTATTTTCAATGGTGATTTTAATGCGATTAAAGGGATATTCATGGTTATTTTAGTATTGGGCGTTATTGGCCTAAAATTGGCGGATAATCCATCGAAGGGTCCTAGTACGACAAAAGGAGTGGATGCATAATGGGCTGGATATTCGTTATATTAGCAGCAGTGGCGGAAATAGTCGGTGTCATTGGATTACGCTTTTATAGTCAACATAAAACCGTACGAAATTTATTATTATACGTCGGAGGCTTTGGTTTATCTTTTGCACTTTTATATGCCTCCTTCAGCTATTTACAACTAAGCATCGCCTATGTTGTTTGGGTTGGTATTGGAACTGTAGGTGCCGTGCTGGTCAATATTATGTTCTTTGGGGAATCTAAAAACCTTGCACGAATCATCAGCATCATTGCAATTATCATTGGAGTTGCAGGTTTAAAAGCGGTATCTTAATAGTAGATGACAAAGGGCGCCCTCTTAGATGAAATGGCGCCCTTTTTTATTAGATGGTGTTGAATGATCGTGGCAAACTAAATAAGGTTGCCCCCTCTTGCAAATTGTTCAGGGACGTATGTAAGATACGGCCTACCCGTCAGTGAATGTGTTTGAATATCAGCAAATACTCCAAATACTTCTCGCAACAATGATGGTGTAAGTACTTCTTCTGGTGTACCATGGCAAACAATGCGTCCGCGCTGTAAAACATAAATTTGGTCACAGTACATGGCGGCGATATTCAAGTCATGGAGAGCGGCTACTACTGTTAGATGCAAAGTTTGAATTAAATCCATCAGTTGAAGTTGATGTTGAATATCTAAATGATTTGTTGGTTCATCTAATATAAGTATCTGTGCTTGCTGAGCGAGTGCTCTTGCCACCATAACACGCTTCTTCTCCCCACCGGAAAGTGAGCTAAAGCTTCGTTTCGCTAGGTGCAATATGCCCGTTTGCTTCAAAGCATCTTTTACAATTTGAAAATCTTGCTCCTGATCAAGCTCTAATAGCTTTTTATGTGGAGTCCTTCCCATACTGACTAAATCATGAACAGTAAAGTCAAATAATACGGGTGTTTCTTGACTAACAACGGCTAAATTTTTAGCAATGGATTTACTAGATTGCTTTAAAATATCTTGTTCATTTAACAAGACTGTCCCACTTTCAGGCTTTAGGAGACGATACATATTTTTAAGCAATGTCGACTTCCCACTACCATTGGGGCCAATTAACCCGACAAATTGCTTTTCCTTTATTTTTACACTTACCTCATGAAGTATTCGCTGATCGTAAATGGAGAATGATACTTGTTTTGCTTCTAATGTCATGGAAGTTAATCTCCTTCACCGAAAGAATAATTATTACGACGGAGTAACCAAATGAAAAACGGTCCCCCACAAAAGGCTGTAATAATACCAATTGGCATTTCCTGTGGAGCAATAATAATTCGAGCTAATGCATCTGCCCAAACTAAGAAAATCCCTCCGAATAAAGCACTGACCGGTATTACATATTTATAGTTAGAACCGACAATTAATCGTACTATATGCGGAATAATTAATCCCACAAATCCGATAGAACCGCTCACTGCTACAAGTACCCCCGTTAAAAGTGAGACAAGTAAAATGAGCTGTATGCGAAATCGTTGAAGATTCACCCCTAATGTTACTGCTGCCTCTTCCCCAAGTAATAGCAAATTTAAATTTCGATAGAATAGCCATAAAAGCCCAAACACAATGAAAAAGATGGAGGCTGGAATAATAATATTATTCCATTTTGCTCCCGCTAAGCTGCCTAACATCCAAAACATAACAGCCTTTAAAGCACCCTCTTGCTTTGACATCATTAATATAAAATTAGAAATGGCCGTTAATATAAAGGAAACTGCCATCCCTGCCAATAGCAAGCGAAAAATCGAGACACGGCCACCTACGCGCGATAAGAAAAACACTAAACCAATTGCGAGCAAAGACCCTATAAAGGCTGATACAGAAAGTGCGTAGATACCTAAAAATGAAAAAGCACCTAAAATAATTACTGAAGTTGCTCCAACTGCTGCTCCTGAAGAAATTCCTAAAATATATGGATCCGCAATGGAATTTCGTACAAGTGCCTGAATCGCTGCCCCTGCAATGGCTAAACCCGCTCCTACAATAGCGGCAAGGATAACGCGAGGTACTCTTATTTGCCAAATAATAATTTCCTGTGAGCGACTCCAATCTTGCTCTATAGTGTGTTGTATAAATGGTAATTTCGAAAGAATTACTTTCCATACATATAATGGCGTCACCGAAACAGATCCAACCATTACAGCAAATGTCATGGATACAATTAATACGAAAAGAAGCACTAAAGAAAATAACATAAATTTTTTATTCATTCATTAAACTCCTACTAAGATGATGAATGAAGCAATTAAATATACGTTCGCATAATGTAGGTCAGATGATCTTACTTCAGATGACACTCAATAAAAAAAGGGCATTTCATGCAAAAATACGCACAAAAATACCCTCGAATAAACAAAGTCAGAAAATCCAGCTATTGTCCGTAATTGCTTGCATCCTCGTGGGCATTACAGGTATTACTTATTGGCAGGTCTCCTGACTTCGATTCATCATCCTATAAATAGCCTTCCCATTTTTAACAGTGGCAAATAAACATGATAGGACTCCTCGTTACAGTTGCGGGACAGCGTCGGACTTCCACCGACTTCCCTTTTAAGCGACATTGTTTAAAATGTCACACCAATAGTATGTTAAGTTAAAAAATTATGACGATTCTATCATACAGTTTTATAGATAGTTAGTCTACAAGTAATTTCCAACACGCTTAAGTTAACCTATACTTACAATAAAGTTAACACATTTGTTTTCGTTTTTACACTAACGATAAATACTTTGAAATTAGAGGTGAAGTCATGTCAACAGTATCCGAACAAAGCCATCCAAAATTAAAGACTGTAGATATTGCATATATTGGATTATTTTCCACCCTCATGATGATCGGTGCCAATATAACTTCCTTTGTGCCCTTTATGACAGTGGGAGGAGTGCCGATTACTCTACAAACCTTTTTTGCCATTTTAGCTGGACTTATTTTGGGTAGTAGGAGGGGAGCGCTTGCCTGCACTGTCTATATGTGTATTGGATTAGCAGGAGCACCTGTCTTTGCTCACTTTGGTGGAGGGTTCAGTCAACTATTAAGCCCTACATTTGGATTCATTATCACCTTTATTTTAGCAGCATATGTTGCCGGTTTAATGGTAGAGCGAAGTGGTACAAAGAAAAGCTTTATGCTAGCCGCATTCATCGCAACTGCTATCAATTACTTAGTAGGTACAAACTGGATGTTTATTGCGTATAAACTATGGGCCAGTGCGCCAGAGGATTTTTCCTATGGATTAGCATGGCTCTGGATGATTCCCCACTCCCAAAAGATATTATTTTAGCTATTTTCGCTGGTATGTTAGCGTACCGACTACAAAAATCATTGAAAATCATGCCCATTCAATAACGCTTCCATCCACTTCTTTAGTCAATAGACTAAAGAAGTTTTTTGTAATAATGAATGTCCATCTTTTCTGCATATTTGTTTGTTACAGTAAGGGCAAATAGAAAGGAGGATCTCATATGATATTCAAGCGAAGATGGTCAGGTGGACTATTATCAGCAGTTGCTTTACTTACTTTATCCGCTTGCTCTGAAGATAAAACGGAGCCTTCATCAACTTCAGACAATACTCCTGAGACTGAGCAACAAACAGAAATGGATCACTCCACAATGAACCATTCTAGCTCAGCAGAAGTACCGGCTACATTAAGAAAAGCTGAAGATCCAGCATTTCCGGTTGGAAGTACCGCTATGATGACAGATGGGCATATGGAGGGTATGAAGGGTGCCGAAGCGACGATTGTTGGTGCCTATAAAACTACAGCCTATATCATTTCTTATGATCCAACATCAGGTGGCAAACGTGTAGAGAATCATAAATGGATTATCCATGAAGAATTAATGGATATAGGGGAAGCACCACTATCCCCTGGTACAGAGGTAAAAACGACTGCTACTCATATGGAAGGCATGAAAAACGCAACCGTCCGCATTGAAGAAGCTGTACCAACCACAGTTTATATGATTGATTACATTTCAACCACGAATGGTGAAGCAGTGAAAAATCATAAATGGGTAACAGAAGATGAGTTAACAGCGCAATAATCTGAACAACCTCTCCCAGTATATTTGGCAGAGGTTGTTTTTTAGTTTTTATGTTCTAAAGTCTTGCGATCCGCAAACTTCTGCCATTTATAGCCGATTCCCCAAACGGTTTGCAAGTAATCATCAGCAGGAAATCCACTTTTCCTTAATTTTTCTCGTAAATTACGGACATGGGAATCGATAGTGCGATCCTCAATGGATACATGATAACCCCAAACTGTGTTAATAAGATGTTCTCTAGAAAACACTTTATTTTGATAATCTAGAAATAAGGACATCATGGAAAATTCTTTTGGTGTTAATGGGATTGCCTCTTGTTGATAATATAATTCAAAGGATTCTTTATCTAAGCATAACCCCTCAAAGACAACCACCTTGTCTTCTATCTTGGTTCTCCTTAATACAGCATGTATACGTGCTAATAGCTCTTCCTCATCAAAAGGCTTTACTATATAATCATCTGCCCCCATGTTTAAACCTTTTACAATATCTGAATGCTCTCCTTTAGCCGTAAGCATGATGATAGGCACATGCCAAAACTTCCTGATTTCTTCACACACTTGAAATCCATCCATCTCTGGCATCATAATATCCAAAAGAACTAAATCCACATGCTCTTCCTCTAGATAAATGAGCGCATCTTGAATGGAAGACATTGCTCTACATTGAAAACTGGGCTCTAAGTAAAGAGTCAATAAATCTAACATTCTTGGTTCATCGTCTATGCATAAAATGGTTTTCATCCGCTCCTACTCCTTTAAACGATAATTCAAAAACGGTCCCTTTATTTAGTTCACTTTTAACCGTCACTTCTCCCCCATGAGCATGTACGAGTTCCTTGACAATGGCAAGTCCTAGTCCAGAACCACCCAATGCACGACTTCTAGATTTTTCTACGCGGTAAAAGCGCTCAAAAATAAACGGTAAATCCTTGTTGGGAATCCCTCTTCCTGTATCTCGAATTATGATCGTTATTACGCCATTGACCTTCTTTACATCTACCGTGGTAGTATCTCCCTGTCCGCAATAGGTCAATGCGTTATTTAATAGATTAATTATTATTTGCTCTAATCTTGCCTCATCTGCCCATAACGTTAATCCCTTTTCACAGCACACATCAAAGTGGATATCTTTTTCTTGAAAAGCAGGACTTAATTTCCCTTTAATACCAGTAAAAAAATCCTGTAAATCTAGATTTTTTTTTTCAATAACAAATGAGTTTTCATCCATCTTAGCTAAATCAAATAAATCTTTTATTAATCGTGAGAGTCTATTCGTCTCTTCCAATATAATAGCTAAGTATTTTTGTCGATCTTGCACGGATAAATCGCGTTTATAAAGAATATCGGTATAACCTTTAATAAAGGTTATCGGTGTACGAAGCTCATGGGCAATGCTGGATAAAAACTCTTTGCGCTCCTGTCTTAAATGATTTAACTCATTTGATAGTAGCTGAATGGCATTCGATAAATCCCCAAGCTCATCTTTGCCATTTGTAGAAAGAGCGACCGTAAAGTCCCCTTTACTCATTTTCAACGTGGCCTCTTTCATCTGAATTAATGGTTCGGCAAGCTTTCTAGATAACACAATGATGACTGCAATGGTGACTAAGCCAGAAACAATGCCCACGATAAGGAAATGTTTATTCAAGCGTTTCATTAATGCATGAATCGAGTCTGTATTTTGAAACATAAAGACATAGCCAATCGTTGTCTGCTCTTTTTGCATAGGACTAATAGTAGCTATAGCTTTTGCCCGTTGCCAGTTATCTTGTAGAATCTTTCCCTCGTATGGTATAGTTCCATCTAATTTCTTTATCAGATTCTTCATTTCAGGATGCAGTTGAGAGGAGGCTAAAATGGTCCCCTCAGCATCTGTCACTACTACATCTGTAGATTCTTCCGATTCCATCAAGACGACATGTGCTAATGTTTCCTTATTAAAGTTCTGTTCTAATATTGTGCGATGTGAGTTTCCTCTCGCTTGCAAACTTGCTAATTCTTCCTCCACTCTAGAATTAGTCAATGAGGCGTGTAAAAAAAACATCATAAATGTTTCAATACAAAATAATGTAATGAAAAAGATGATGCCTAGCTTTAGTGATAATTTTCTCATCTGTAACCACCATTTTAGAGTTTCTTACTAGTATATCGGCAAAATATGAAGATTTCATGCAGAAAAAATCTCTATCCAAGCAGAAAAAGACCCATAAGTATAGTATATACTCATGGGTTAGCTTTTAAATTAAATGTATTTTTTTGCCCAGTTTAAGAAGTTATCGATGACTACATCCAAGAATTTCACTGTACCTTCATCCGTCAAATTACCTTCTGCATCAAATTTTGTATGCACAGCACCAATATAAACATCATTGCCGCTTAATAATGGTGAGTTAATGCCTGGTGAGAATAAAATATCACGTAGATGTAATTGTGCTTTTACAGTACCTAGATTTCCCATTGATGCACCCATAATAATAGATGGCTTGCCAATCATTACTTTATCTACACGAGATAACCAATCAATTGCATTAACCATGACACCTGGAACAGTTCCATTATATTCTGGTGTTACCCATAACACTGCATCTGCAGCCTTTACCTTAGCTTTAAAATCAAGAACTGCTTGTGGTGCTTCATTTTCGATATCTTGATTGTACATTGGTAAATCCTTCAGACTTAACACTTCTAAATCCAATTTCTCTGTATAACGTTTTTCAATAAATTGAGCTAATTGCATATTATAAGATTCTTTACGGATACTCCCTACGATGGCTACTACTTTCACGATGTTTCCTCCTAAATGTACATAATTCTTAGTATTTAAATAACTATTGTATTTTATACCACTTTAATAATAAATGGCAAATTCTTCAACTGGCTTACGATAACCACGTAAACGACGACTGCTTTCTTTTTCTTTTCCAATTGTAATCATGAGCGCTATTTCTTGCTCTTCTGGTACATTGAAAAGCTCACGCATTTTTTGATTATCGAAGCCAATCATTGGACAAGTGTCCCAGCCACGATTTTTCGCAGCTAGCATAAATAACATGGCTGACAAAGATGCATTTCGAATCGCTTCATCTTTCATAAATTCCTCGCCGCGGTCTTCATAAAAGTGAGTATTCTCAGCAACTATTTCTTCTAACTCATACGTTGTGATAATCCCTAAATCGACCATACCTTGACTTAGTTCTGCCGTATTTTTATACGCTTTTTTATCACCTAATACAAGAATGACCCCAGAAGCCGAATGCACTTTATATTGACCATATGCAGCTTCTCTTACTTTTTCCTTCATAGCCTCATCCAACACAACGATGTAATTGGCATGCTGTAAGTTAAAGGCCGATGGAGCAAGTTTGACATCCTCTAAAATTGGGCGTATATCTTCCTCAGTCATTTTAACGTCCATTAAAAAATTGTTCGCCGAGCGACGCTTATCAATCAATTTGGAAAATTCCATTCAATAAACCTCCAATTCAATATGTAACCATTCAGTAGAGAAAAAATTTCTCTACTGAATTAAAAATATTACTCATATTCTTTATCGAACGTAATGGAACTTCTTACAGTATCTATAGGGCGAACAAGTCCTTCAATTTGTGTACGTTTTGGTTCTAGGAATGGTGGTAATGAAAGTTTTTCTCCTAACGTTTCGTACGGTTCATCTCCCATAAAACCTGGCCCATCTGTTGCTAACTCAAATAAAATTTGTGGCGCTACACGTGCATATAAGGATTCAAAGAAATGACGATTTACATAGCCAGAGGTATGGAAACCAAAGCTTTCAAAACGTGCAGTCCATTCATCTAATATTGCACGATCCTCTACACGAAAGGCCGCATGGTGAACCGTACCAAATCCTTGGCGAGCTACTGGTAACACAGTATTGTGTTCTACAATCACTTGCGCTCCATTGCCACCCTCGCCAACTTCAAATAGGTGGAAATGTCCGTCCTCCCCAATCTCTGTAAATAGCATTACTTTTTCTAATACATCTTTAAAGTAATTAAAATCAGCTACACGAACAAATACTGGCCCTAAACCTGTAATAGCAAATTCAAGTGGGATAGGTCCATCCTGCCATGGCGTACCTGATGCGATACCTGTATCATGCTCATCAGAAATAAGTTGATACTGCTGATCATCAAAATCTACAAATGATAGTGTTTTTTTACCAAACTGTTCTTTTATCCCTGTATGTTTTACATGTAATCGGTCAAAGCGCTTTTCCCAATAGTCTAAAGAAGCATCTGTTGGCACACGAAAGGAAGTCTTTGAAATTTCATTTGTACCATGTACACCTTTTGGAATGTTAGGGAAATCAAAAAACGTCATATCTGTACCAGCACTCCCTTTATCATCCGCAAAGAATAAATGGTATGTTTGAATGTCATCCTGATTGACTGTTTTCTTCACTAAGCGCATTCCTAATACATAGGTAAAGAATTTATAATTTTCTTCAGCACTGCTTGTAATAGCTGTTACATGGTGTACACCTTTTAAATGATTCATAAAAATTCTCCTCCCATTATCTCGAAATCGAGATAATTATTTAAAATTTTTTTACTGTTCATTCGCATTTTTGCCAACCTTTTTTAGGGACAAAATCATTGTATCCAGCTCCTGAGGTCCCAATACTTGAAATATCTCATTTATTTTTTGTTCATGCTTAGGGAAAATCTCTTCCATTAGGGTCTGTCCCTCATTTGTAAGCAATACATAAGTGACACGTCGATCTCTAGGGCATGATTTGCGATATACATAGCCTTTTTGTTCAAGCTTATCAATTACATACGTAATACTACTGCTTGCAATTAATATTCTTTTACCGATCACTTGAATGGGCTGCTCGCCACGATGATACAGAAATTCAAGGACCGAAAATTCAGTTTGATTTAAGTCAAATTGAAGTAAATCCCTTTTGGTTGCTTCCTGAATCGTTTGATATGCTCGGAACAAGACCGTAAATGCTTTTAAGTTACGATTGTCTTCCTTCATACGACTCCCTCACTTATTTCGAATTTAATTATCTTTAATTCGAGATAATAATAACATATCCATTTTTAATCGGCAATCATTTTGTTTCGTATGTTACTCATTAGCTGAAAATGTTTGTGAACATCCTCTGCGGGTAGAAGGTAGTTGTAACTTATAAAGGAGGATTCTATATATGAAAAAAGAAATCAATCAAAAACAACAACAATTAGAAGCATTCCGAGTAAGTGATAAAAACCAACCACTCACAACCAATCAAGGACTAAAAATATCAGAGGATGAACATTCTTTAAAAGCTGGTGATCGAGGTCCTACTTTACTAGAGGATTTTCATTTTCGTGAAAAAATGACGCACTTTGATCATGAACGTATCCCCGAAAGAGTAGTGCATGCACGTGGATCGGCAGCACATGGGATTTTTGAAACCTATGAATGTGCAAGTGACATTACAAAAGCACAATTTTTAAATGGTAAAGGAACTAAAACACCAGTCTTTGTTCGTTTCTCTACCGTTGCAGGCTCAAGAGGCTCAGCCGATACTGTCCGTGACGCACGTGGCTTCGCTACAAAATTTTATACACAGGAAGGTAACTATGATTTGGTCGGGAATAATATTCCGGTATTTTTTATACAAGACGCTATTAAATTCCCCGATTTCGTACACGCAGTAAAGCCCGAGCCAAATAACGAAATTCCTCAAGCTCAAAGTGCCCATGATACATTTTGGGATTTTATTGCGAACAATCAGGAGTCTGCCCATATGGTTATGTGGCATATGTCGGATAGATCGATTCCACGAAGCTACCGCATGATGGAGGGTTTCGGTGTGAATACCTATCGTTTCATCAATGCCGAAGGAAAATCCCACTTTGTTAAGTTTCATTGGAAGCCAGTTCTTGGTGTTAAATCGTTAGTATGGGATGAGGCACAGATCATAGCTGGTAAAGATCCTGATTTCCACCGCAGAGATTTATGGGATTCCATCGAACATGGTGATTATCCAGAATGGGAGCTTGGGGTGCAGCTTATTCCGCTTGAAGATGAATTTAAATTTAGTTTCGACATTCTCGATGCTACAAAAATATGGCCCGAGGAAGAGGTTCCTGTTCGTATTCTTGGCAAAATGACGCTTAATAAAAATGTAGACAACTTCTTTGCTGAAACAGAACAAGCTGCATTTCATGTAGGGCATGTTGTACCTGGCATTGACTTCTCAAATGACCCTTTATTACAAGGCCGCTTATTTTCTTATACAGATACACAGTTAATAAGACTCGGAGGCCCAAACTTTCATGAGCTCCCTATTAATAAACCTATCTGTCCTTTCCATAATAATCAGCGAGATGGCTATGGTCGACAAACGATTAATGTTGGGCAAGTTAGCTACCATAAAAATTCCTTAGCTGATAACACACCATACCCCGTCCCTGAGGCAGAAGGTGGCTATACACATTATGAGGAAAAAGTAGAGGGTCATAAAGTACGCGCACGCAGTGAAAGTTTCAAAGACCATTTTACACAAGCTAGGTTATTTTGGTTGAGTATGACCGATATTGAAAAGGAACATATCATCAATGCCTTTAGCTTTGAGCTTGGTAAAGTAAAAAATAAAGCCATTCGAAAACAAGTTGTAGATATGTTTGCCCATGTCAGCCATACACTTGCAACAGCAATTGCAGATAATATTGGTATTGTACCTCCCGTACAAGTAGAGGTCCCTCATACTATGCAAACCTCCCCTGCGGTTAGCCAAATCTTGAATGCTGTAGAAAGTGTCAAAACTTTTAAAGTAGCCGTGATTGTAGCAGAAAATACGGAGGAAAACCTAAATGACCTGATTGCTACACTTTTGAGCAAAAATATAGTAGTAGAATTAATTAGTACAAAACAGGGCTTACTAAATGGCTTTGAAATTCATGAAACTTTTGCCACTGCTTCTTCCGTACTTTATGATGGAATTTATGTAACTGGTTCCTACCATGATTCCCATCAACAAATTAAAGCAGAGCAATTTATTGAAGAAGCCTACCAGCACTTTAAAACAATTGGCCTTGCTAAAAATGTATCGATTTTACCGCATATCGCCAATAAAAATGGGGTTGCGAATAACTTACCTTCTTTTATTCAACTCCTTTCAAAGTATCGACATTGGGAACGTTAACGTTTATGCATGTAAAAGCCAGCTAACGCTTGTTTAGCTGGCTTGTCTCATTTTTAAGGTAGTCGTTTAAATTCCTTTTCGTTTCCGTCCATAAACTCTACTTCGACTTCAATGGACTGATAGTTATCTTCAATATTAAAAACTTTAATTACTTGATCAATCACTTCATCATTTGGAGTGGTAGAATCAAAATTTAACTGCTTAAATAACGGCTCTAGTTTTGTATAGGCTTCATCACCTTGTAACTTTACATTTTGTCGATCATCCTGTAACTTCGCTGAGATTCCTGATTTTTTATTTTCATACTCTACCTCGTATGACTCCGTTGCAGAATAATCAACATCCAATGAAAACTCTAAAAAATTGAATGTCACTTGGTCTGTAGGCGTATCACCAGTCTGTTGTGAAGCATTCTGATCTGCTGGCGCATTTGTAGGCACATCCTTTACCTCATCTTTATTACAGCCATAAAGGATAACCATTACGAAAGAAATCGCTAATAATAATTTTAATTTCATCCAATTGTACACTCCCTTCTTTTCATATTATTTCCCCTTTCTGCTATAAACTAACCAAAAAAAGGACATCTCCTCAAATGAGGAAATGCCCTTTTCATAACATACAACTAATAATAGAAATTGCGATCAACTTTATTTTCTTGAATAGCCTTTGCTAAACGGATTGTCGAGACAGCCAAATCAGCATATGACACACTCTTCGTAGCATTAAAGTTATTTTGCTGTGCATCAATTAGACCCATACCATTTGCTAAAGCAATATAGCCTGTATACGCTGGATCAATTGAAGATGCATCAGCAAAGTTTAATTTATAAATATCTTTATATTTAGCAACATTGTCTAATTGTAATAGTTTGATTGACCACTCTGCGAACTCTTGGCGAGTTAGAGTAGCATCTAATGCAAATTGATTAGCAGGCTGAATGATGCCCATTTTGACAGCTTGCTCCACTACCCCATAGAGAGGATGTTTTTTATCAATATTGTTGAAGGATTGCTTTTCCCCATCCCCAATGCCATAGTACCCGTAAGTTAAGGAGTGCAATAAAATTTTCAATGCTTCTCCTTTTGTTACAGCAGCGTCCGCATTAAAGTTTGCTATATCTTTTACATCTAACACATTTTGGTTAAATAAATAGTTTAACTCTTTGGCAGCTGTTGGATGAGAAATAACGGGCTTCTCTTTCGAGTCATCTACATTCGTTAACCAGTCACCAGAAATAGCATCAATTTGATTAAATAAACTTCCATTGTAAGTAGGTGCATACACTAAATCGTAATGGAGTTTACTCTCTGAATCTTGTTTTACATATTGCAGTTGCAATGTAAGTGCTTTGCTATAAGCTTCTTTTGCTTTGTCAGCGGATATTACATTATTAATAGGCTGCCAGTTATCTATCTTTTGCTTATATACACTTAGTGA
Source organism: Lysinibacillus sp. A1 (assembly GCF_000801965.1). Lineage (NCBI taxonomy): Bacteria > Bacillati > Bacillota > Bacilli > Caryophanales > Bacillaceae > Lysinibacillus > Lysinibacillus sp. A1. The sequence continues at coordinate 53,535 of NZ_JSZM01000032.1, read as the reverse complement.
GCGTAAAGATCCATCAGAGCCAATCCCTACATGTAAGCCATCCCCTACAACTGCAATACCATTCATAATGCGTGGGAAGGTGAAGTAATATTCCTTACTATATTGATCGAATACGGCATCCTCGATTGGCATTGAATATTCATGTAAATATGAAGGTGCCCATTCCTTCAAATAATCAGTTGCCTTCTTCAATGCAGCGTCCTTAGAAATTGCGTTTCCTTTGTTATTTATTAAAAAATCTCTCGATAGGTCATGATACTGAACTAGTTCACCTGTCGCCTTATTAATTTCTAAAGAGCTACCAGATCCACCATTGCCATACATATACGTATAGTTAACAGAGTAGATCGTCTCACCATTGTCATTTTCTCTTTCATCTACTAAATCGATCGTAAGCTTTGCTTTACTCTCATCAACTTTTAAGAAATTTTTCGCGAATTCTTCAGCCTCAGTTGCCGTCATACCGTTCTTTCTTGGTGGTAAAGGTTGTGCTGAAATTTTTTCAATGCTCTTTGTCTTCGGCAATTGTTCAGTGAAACCATTTGCTGTCTGCCATTGCCCATTTAGAGCATGTACACCATTGAACCCTGTGGCAGGTGCATAAACAAGCTTCACATTACGTTGATCAGATCTGTAGTCATAATCAATATAATAACGAAGTTCGACAGCTAAATTATCACGAACTTGTGCCAGCATATCCTCCTCTTTCTTTTTTTGATCTAAACTATCAAAGGAAGCTTTACTAATAGACTCTGCATTACTAGACATCCCCGTAACTTCACCATTTGCCAGAACATTAATAGTAATACTTTGATCTCCAATAAGAACCCCATTATAAATTGGTGAATAGACATAGGAGTAAGTAATCGGTTCTGATAACGGTCTCGTCATATTAAAACCATATTCGTTAGAATCATCACGAAGTTTGTAATTATTCGCATTTGCAAATTTACCCAGGAATTTTTGTGCAATTTTTTGTGCCTCATTCTCTGAATACTTTGCTGGATAGATTGCATCTGCTATATTTGCAGGCTGATAATAAAAGCTTTCTAATTCTAAATCATCGCCCTTAAATACAAAGCTACCATGTACGTCTTTACCTTTAATTGTTTTATAGAAATTTAGTTCATATCGAACCGTTGTATCATCTCTATAGAAGTGTCCAGGTCCAGAATTAAAGTCTTGATCCGCTACAAATTTGAACTCTTCCGGGAATAGTGATCGTAGCTTTTTTATTAGCATATTTTTTGTAATTTTTGTTTCAGTTGAAGCTACCTGAATTTCAATACGCTCCGATGATTCCTTTACATTTGCTGATGCTTGCGATATTGGTGCTAAAATACCAACAGAAAATGCTGTTGACGTTAGAATTATTCCTAACTTTTTAAATTTACCCAAAATATCCCTCCTAAAATACTATTTGCCATAATTATAATATAGTTTCCGATATTTAGAAACATTTTTACAGATAATTTCCAAATTAGAAGAAAATACAATGGGTAAACCCTATTCTTCTGCCTCGTGTCATTTCTTCACCACATCAAAATTAGCACCAATTAATACCCAATTTTGAGGGAAAGGTAATCCTAATTTCCAATAGCCAATACCACGAAGATTATATTGTTTGACTAGATTAAATTTAGCTTGAATGGATCTTGCATCTTCAAACCATACAATATGCGCTCTACCCTGTTCATCATAGTATTCAAAAAAAGGAGCTTGTGCTCTCCAATCATATTGAATTGCCGCATTATAACGTTTGGCAATCTCAATAGCTCGTTGAGGACTCAATGCTTCAGCAAATGGACCCCCTTGTACAAATGGTAATGTCCAATCATAACCATATAAATTTTGTCCTAGCATAATTTTGCTGGCAGGTATTTCACTCACCGCATACTTGACAACGGCCTCCACTTCAGGAAGTGGGGAAACGGCCATTGGGGGTCCCGCAGAATAACCCCATTCATAGGTCATTAATAAAACGAAGTCCACTATCTCACCATGTGCCCTATAATCATGCCCCGCAGTCCATGGACCTCGATCACTTGCACTTGTTTTTGGAGCTAAAGCAGTAGATACCGTGTATCCTTGAGCATGGAATTTCTCCACCGCTTTTCTTAAAAAATTGTTATAGGCTTCTCGTTGATCACCTGGTAAATTTTCAAAATCAAAATGGATATCCTTAACGTCCTCTAGCTTTCTAGCCTCCGCAAGAATATTATCAAAGAGTAAATCCTGAACAGCTGTACTTTGAAAAATATCTCTCGCCAGATCTCCACTAAAACTGAAATTCTCCAGATTCGTAACGACCATTGCCAAGGAAGCCCCAGTATCATCCGCAATTTGAGTTACACCTTGACTAGGCGGTATCCGTAAGGTGCCATCCCGTCTGGCTTCATAACTAAATAAAGCTAAATATGTTAAATAGGGACCCGCTTCCTTAGCTTGATTTAAAAGTACCTCACTAACCGAAGTACCTCTTGGCTCTAAGTATGCTAATGTTTCTGCTCTTGTTCTTGGTGGTTGCGGAATATATAATCTCATCCCAACAGCTAATGGTTGATTTGGGTTAATACCGTTGACTTGCGCAAGTGTTACATAGTTAATACCGAAGCGTTGTCCAATTGACCATAAACTATCTCCTGGCTGTACATAATAAAAGCTACCAACAATAGGTATCACAAGAGCTTGCCCCACAACTAAACGATTTGGGTCTGGAATTTGATTGGCATCTACAATACTTTGAACCGTAGTCCCATACGCCTGCGCAATACCCCATAAAGACTCGCCAGCCCGTACAACATGTATTTGAATGATCTTGCCTCCTTCTATCTTGATAAATCATACCTATAAAGTTTATGAGATAAGAAAAGAAATAATGTCTTTCTAGAAACCACATAAAAATCCATTCATCAAAGTAGCAAAGGATGTTACCGTGGTTTATTTTCTAATCTTCCAGCTTTATAGATTTGGCGAATAAAAGATCCTTTATAATAGTTTTAGCATCATCATTTCGTTATATTTTCCACACAAGCGTTCACTTTCTATTACTCTCTATATAGTAGAAGTAGCCTGAAAAATTTTCTTGTGTAATATCCTCTGCTTTCCATAGTATTTATATTATAGAGCGCAAATTGATACATACCCCTATAAAAATAATCGTACAAACGTTCTATTTTCAACAGATCTTTAAGCAAGCCTACCCCCTCTTTCTACCTTACTAATAATCCGTAACATGCTATTTTTTGTTACACATTTCCCAAAAATAATTATGCAACTAGCGTCGGATGCCTTATTCTTTTCATAGTTATCACTCTTGTATAATGAAATTATTGTAAGGAGGTGTTAGATTGCGTTTATTTTACCAACAAAAAGTAATCGGTAAGAAATCACGTAAGCTTCAACAGATTCCATTTTTCATCGAAGAACCTGTCATAAATTTACAAGATTTACTTATTAAACTTGTCTCACAACAGGTACAACAATATAACGAGAAAATGGTTGATACGCCACTCCATCTCTATTTAACCGATCAGCAATTAGATGATGCGGCTCAGCATGGCAAAGTCCATTTTGGAGAGAAAAAAAGTGATTCATTCCAGCCAGTAGACCAAGCTGTCTCTACAATGCTTCAGGCTTTTCAAGATGAGCTTTTCTTAGTACTTCACAATGAGGAGTCTCTAGATTCGCTTAACTCGCCACTAACTGTACTGGAAGACGATGTTTTTACATTTATTAGATTAACCATGCTTGCAGGACGAATTTGGTAAGGAGGAATGTCTCATGACACTATCACATGAACAAAAAATACATTTTCAAAGTATAGTTGACACCGCACCGTCAACAATACAGCCATTAGCAGCCGCATTATTAAAGTATATGGACAATCGTGATTACGATATTGAAAAGCTTATTACAGAACAGCATGTTCAATCACTAGAGGAGCTATTTAGCGGACCATTATTAGAAGTGCTTATATTATTTTCTTCACAGGAACGCGCGCTCCACATTAAGAAACTAGCTTTACGTTTTGATGCTACGATATTCCAAACTGATCTGTTACGTCGATCATTTCGTTCAGCACAACCCGTACAAGATCATCTTTTTCAATGTCTACAATTAATAGAAGAAATGCTGACATTTGAAGAAATTAGTCTGGAGGATTTACTAGCTCACCATAGCCAATATGAGCATGGTACCTATCCGAACTATAGCTCCTATGTATTGAAAAACGAAAATGAAAAAGTAATGGGCTTTCATGTATTTGAGCAATTGCTTGCTGAAGAATTATCCATAGAAAATCCACTCATTGAAGATAAAGTAGAGAGTATTTTATTTGATGAGCACCGCAGTAGCTTTTTCGGTCATCCACTCATTCGTGGCATTTTTAAATCAAGCAATAGTCGGATGCACGAAGCGCTTGGAAAATTATTAGTAGCGGCTGCACGTCAAGAAGGGCTTCGACAAGCAATTGTAGAAAATATTGACCACGGGAATCTAGATGCACAGCTTTACATGATGAAACTTATTCAGGAGCACCAACTAACAAGGTTCTCCTCTGTTATACGAGCGGTCGATACATGGATGGGGCTTGGCTATAGTAGCTTCGAAAATCAAAAAATAACGGAGGAAGTTTTGTCCTTAGCCATCCAAGCGATGGAAGATGACCATTTCACTGAACAGTTGATAAAAAGTGAACGGACCATTGATATTTACGTCGCATTATGGGCGACTTCGACAAAAGATTATACGAAGCTAGATGTGCTGTTGGCCGATCTCTTACAGCGAGACAAGCATATTCAGCTTACAACGCTAGCTTTTTTGAAAAACCTATCAAAAATATCCTTTACAGCGCCTTTCGTAAAGGAATTAATTGTAACAACGAAGGATATCGAAATTTTTGCATTTGCATGGGATAATTTCCTTCATGCCAACCACTATATCAATAGTGAATATGCAAGAGATAATGAATGGGATAAAACACTTCAAAGCTTCATGAAAGACAATACACAGCTACAGGGCATAGAATATGCATTATTTGAACAGCTTGAATGGGCAAAAAATGAAATGACCAAAGATGGGTTATCCATTACAGGCAAGCCTCTATCCTTTGTCTTTGTTCACTTGTCATTCGAAGACTTAATTTCAACACAAATTGTACTTGCGTATCATCTACAAGATGAAGAGTTATTCCAACGAATCATCGCGCAGGCAGATGCTTATCCACCATCAAGTAGGATCGGCTTATTGAACATTTATTGTCTGGATCCAATCACACAAGGACAGCGTGAATTTCTATTCAATTCATTACGAGATCGAAGCTCTATCAATCGTTCCCTTGCATTAAAGAAAATACATGCATTGACACCAACCAAAGAAGAAATAGCAAAAATCGAGGATCTTTTAGCCAATAAATCTGGGGCTCTGCGGAAAGAAGCTATTTCACTCTTGAAAATTCAACCACAGGATCATGTATTGGAAAGTGCTGAACGATTAATAAAAGACAGTAAGCAGCTAAAGAGGCTTGGTGGTCTTGAATTATTGTTAGAAGCATCTAAGGACTACAATTTATCGAGCGAGCAAATTACGACATTATGCTCCCTATTACCAAAGATAACAAAAAATGAACAAGTACTATTAGAACAATTAGTAGCAAGAGATGTACCCGAATATAACGAAAGCAATGGCTTTGGTTTATATACACCACATGCTCCTATTCCATACGATCGCATTGCCAATAGCGCGATCAAAATGAATGGTGAAGAACCTTGGCAACAGCTTGTATCTTTATATATACAAAAACCTACACCTATTGAAAAATTCTTTCAATATGATTTAGATAAGCTTCTCTCCAAGCTAGAACAACTTATTCAAATACTTGATGAATATGCTAATTTTGAATATGAAACTTATCAATGGAATGACGCTAAAATGACGACTACTTTAGGGCAAAAATACAGTATCTTGGCCTCTAAAACAGACAGTCAGCGAAATGCCAGTCTAGATGTTTATCCTATACCAGAAGCCATTGTTCAGTGGATTAAATCATCATCCTTTAGCGGTGAAGACTTAGCTTATTTCAACTTTTATAATCATTTATCAGAATATCCTGCTGCTCATGACCTTTCTGAAGCAGCCCATATTCTTATAAAACCTTTCTTTCAATATGAAGGAATAAAAAAATATGTTGCCCAATTTAACTCGTTGAAATATCACTATACGCTTCAGCAAATCTTTTCCGTTTTGTCGCAAGATATCAAAAATATCTCAGGAGAGACACTATTGCATAAAGAAGCAGTTTCATTACTAGAACAGCATGCACCAGCATTTAATAGCTTTGAACAAGCAACCGGTATTGTGCTTCAGCTATTACATCAAATCCCTGCTGATCAGTGGCGAGTAGAAGTAAGAGATAAAGGCTATTACTACTATCAATCTACCTCTACAATTGTCGACTTAGATATTATTGATGCATTTGTCGATCGACTATCTAATTATGCAACTTATCAAGGCTATGCTAAAATGCTTGCCATCAATGAAGAACTAACAAAGCGTATGCAAAAAGAAAATTATAGCCCAAGTCTCTACGATCTATCGTTATTCCAATATTTAGATGCATTTAAAGTTGGCTTATTGACGCAAGACCATTTATATGAAGCTATTTTTTCGAACACTCTTGCCTCAGAAATATTTACTGAACCAAGTAAACTGTTGGATCGCTATCAATCATTTGAAGACTTAGCTGATTTCCTTGCCATTCGTAATCAAGCGATCGACCGCATCTTAGCTATCGAGCTAAAGCGTGGCGATACTCCTACAACTGTTACCAAGCTTGCTAGTAGTATTTCTTACTTTGAAGGAATCGATTATTTCCTGCAAATTTTACAGGCACTTGATGGTGAAAAGCTTTCACGAGGATATATATGGCAGGCTGAGACGAAAAAAAATGTCTTCTCTCGCCTTTTAACTAGCTGCTATCCTCAAAAAGAAGAAACCGCACAGCAGTTAAAAGAAGCATGGCAAAAAACAGATATTTCTAAAGAGCGTTTAATTGAAGCTATGATGTATAACCAGCATTGGATTGACCTTGTCAGCGAGGTGATTGGCTGGGAAGGACTAAAGGAATCTGCTTGGTATTTTATTGCTCATACTACAGATTCTTTATCAGACTTTGCCAAAGATCAAATTGCCCTCTTCTCCAGCATAACGGCAGAAGATTTTCGTGATGGCGCCTTTGATTTAGCATGGTTCCAAAGTGCTTATCAAACACTGGGCTCGAAGAAGTTTAAACTTGTATATGATGCGGCGAAATACGCTTCAGAAGGAGCTAACCACCGTCGTGCTCAGCTTTATGCAGATACAGCCATTGGCACACTTAGTCCAAAGCCATTAATGAAAGAAATTCAGGAAAAGCGCAATAAAGATAAACTGCGTGCACTTGGACTTATTCCGTTAAAAACAACAGATGACAAAGATGCTCTACATCGTTACCAATTTATTCAACAGTTTTTAAAGGAAAGTAAACAATTTGGAGCTCAACGTAGGGCAAGTGAATCACGAGCAGCTAGTATTGCACTAGAAAATTTAGCCCGCAACGCTGGGGACGGAGAAGCTACTCGCTTCATATGGCGAATGGAATTATCAGCCTTTAACGATATTCAGCATTTATTTAAAGCACAGCCTATCGAACAAATAACAGCGCACTTACAAATTGAAGAAGATGCCGCTGTTACAATAATCGTTGAAAAAGATGGTAAACGTCTAAAAAACATACCTGCTGCTTTAAAAAAGCATGCTGACGTTGTTACTCTTCAAGAAGCTCGTAAAGATTTACAAGAACAATATAAACGTGCACGTCCAGCACTAGAGCAAGCAATGACATTAGAAACCAAGTTTTCAGCGGAAGAGCTAATTAATTTGTTAGCTCACCCGATTCTTGCTCCGCTTTTACAAAAGCTTGTCTTTATTAGCGGCGAGCATGTTGGGATGATTACACCAGAGGGTTTACAGGTACTATCAGGTAATGTCGTGAAGCTTGCTCCGACAACACCCTTAATGATTGCTCACCCTTACCATCTTCTTGAAAGTGGTCAATGGAGACAATGGCAGGCCTATATGTTCCAACACAAAATACAACAGCCATTTAAACAAGTGTTCCGTGAGCTATATCTTATAAATGCAGACGAAAAAGGTTTAAAACAATCATTGCGTTATGCGGGACATCAAGTCAATCCATCTCAAACAGTAGCCTTGCTAAAAACACGAGGCTGGCAAATTAGTTATGAAACTGGACCTCGTAAGGTGTATTACAAAGAAAATATAGTGGCATCCTTGTATGCGCAGGCAGACTGGTTTACACCAGCAGAAATCGAAGCACCTGCAGTTGAAGGTGTTTATTTCTACGATCGTTTAACAGGAAAAGATATCGTCTTAGATGATATTCCAACTGCAATCTTCTCTGAGGTTATGCGGGATATGGACCTCGTGGTCAGCGTTGCCCATGTTGGTGGTGTCGACCCTGAGGCCAGTCATTCTACTGTTGAAATGAGGACTATTATCGTTGAGGAATTAGCAAAATTATTAAAGCTTTCCAACGTAGAAGTGAAGAAACAACATGTCCTTATTGAAGGTAAATTAGCAAGCTATTCCGTGCATTTAGGCAGCGGCGTGGTCCATCAAGTCGGTGGTTCGATGATACCAATTGTCGCAGTCCCATCTCAGCATCGTGGACGCATATTCTTACCTATGGTGGATGATGATCCACGAACAGCTGAAATTATGTCAAAGCTTTTAATGCTAAGTGAAGATACTAAAATGAAGGACCCAGCCATTTTAGCTCATATTCGTAGCTATGAACAAACGCATTAAAAGGTACAAAACAAAAACAGGTGACGAAACAACATACGTCACCTGTTTTATTGTACATTTGTTTTTATCATTTCAAATAAAAGAGGTACATTCGTTCCTCGCTGTAATGAATGGCTTCCTTCCATTAAAAACGACCAGCTTTTTTTCATTTTATCCCTATAGGGTAGTTCAGCATCGACTGGCATATAAGCCTTTAAATATTCTTCGATCGTACCAGACAAATTTTCTATAAACTCATCTGCCTTGTGGATTTTCTCCGTTGGGATTTCATTACGTTCATCCCATAGTACATGTTCTAAGTTTGTAGAGAAATAAAATAATTGATAAGGCACTTTCAAGCGATTAATACTAAAGTGGTCATTCGCAATTAAAATTCTGGCATTCCTCGCCTTCATCTCATTGCGCTGTTCAATTTGCTCTTTACGCTTATCGGACTTCACTAAAATGGCATCCTCTGTATAAAACAATTTTTGCTCGATATTCTCATCGACCCTGACGCATTCTGGTGCAATAAAACAACCGTCTGCATCTGTTATATGAATTACAGCAGTTAAATCCTTCGCTAAAAATTTATATTTATCTAAATAACTCTGGATTACTCGGATAACACTGTTTTTAATATTGGGGATGCGTTTATGGGCATCCCATTTTGTCAATACATCCTCACGCTGGACATCAAAACGTATCGTTGTATCCGCGAAGTAAGTATCTAAATAATCCTCTAAAATAATTTGCTCTGTCTGCCCCTCAACAATAATTAAAAGTACCTTTTTAGTCATGCTGCACACCTGCTTTACGAAAAGCACGTTTAATTTTAAATGTTTTGGTCTCTTTATAAACCTCTTCATCCTGTCCACCAAGCTGAATAGCTCTCAAGTAGACATCTCTGGCATTATTTATTTCTTTAATACCCTTTAGTTGCATATAACGGTGATTTTCATTCGTTGTCGTGAACCATAAATTTTTAATAGCTAGCACCTCTAACACTCGTAGATTATGGGATGTGAAAACAAGCTGTCCTTTTCCTTCCTCATCTATCACTGTTAACAACTCACCTAGCAAATATTCAAAAACGCCTGAATCTAATTCATCAATAACGACACAAGCATTTGGATTGTTATATACGGCAATCAATACACTAAGAATCGAAATGATCTTCAATATCCCTTCTGACTCTGTTCGCAAGGGTAATTCTTGCTCTCCACGCTGCGATAAAAATTCAAAACGGATGCCTTGTCCCCCATCATCCATTGTCTGCTTTGTAATAATATTGATCTTAATAGTCAAACCTGGAATAATGGCAGCTAGCACTCGGTTACTCTGTTCAATCACTTCACATAAAGCATAGAATTCATCCTCCGGCAATAAGGCAGGACCCTTTAAGTCATATGGAATTTGCCCTCTTGTTTTCTCTAAATGGATACTAAATGGCATGATCCGTTCTTCAAATAACGGGGCAATATTTTGGTTATTCACTACATGTAAATCTCGATTAAAATCAACAGCTATGTTTTTGATTAGCTGAATCTCTTGTTCGGTCAACCGTTCCTGTAATAATGGCTTCAAATCCTTATGGAAAAGAAAAGATCTATATTCCTTTCTTGCTAATTGCTGAATAACAAGCAATTGAATACGTGCTTGTTCACTCAGATCAGGCAAATTTAAGTTACGTATTTGGATACCTTTCTCTGTCATAGCCATTAACACCTTTGACCGTTTTCCTTTGTCATTTTCTCTATACGTCAGTCGTTCCAGTGTTGTATAGAGCCGATGCTGATCCTCCTGCAGCTCCACATAATAATGGACAAAGAATGTGCCAAATTGATTCTCAACTAAAAATTCAAAATCGAGACTGGCTGTATCCTCACCCGCTAAAATTAACCGCTTTTCTTGCGGGGGTAGCTTCACTTCAGCAAGCCAACCTGAAATAAGGGTCTTCAATAAACCAAATGCATCGACAATGGTTGTCTTCCCAGAGCCATTTTGTCCGTAAAGTCCAACAACATTTGCTTGTAAAAAGCTCTCGAAGCTAACTGCTAAAGTTACCTCACCATGTCGTACATTCCGTAAATTTTTTAGTTTGATCTTTTTTATTTTTATGATTGCCATCTGCTAAACATCCTTTAGCTCTTTTCCCCTATTATAATGAAAATTGTTATATTTTATAACAATCTTACACTTAATTATCAATTAGCCTATAGCCTATAACACTCACAGTAGGTAGGCATATGTTAAAGAAAAATGAAGAAAGGTGTGTTTCATTGGTTTATCCTAGATTGGCTCCTGAAGATTTTAACAGTCAATTCCGTCCAGGTATGAAAATATGGGTGACACTTCCTACAGGGACTTATTCAGGCACATTGATTCGAACATTTGGAACAGGAGGAAGAACAGCCGAAATCCAATTAGATAACGGTCAATTGGTGACTGTTGATGTTAGCCAAATAACTGCTGCTGGTACAGGAGCACCTCCTGGTAACTCCTATCCACCGCCCTATCCACCACCTTATCCGCCACCTTATCCGCCACAACCGTACCCACCACAACCACCAAGACCTTACCCACCGCAGCCTTATCCGCCACAACCACCAAGACCCTATCCGCCGCAGCCTTATCCACCACAACCACCAAGGCCATATCCGCCGTTTCCAGGGGGACAATTCCCGGGGTTCCCACCTCAATTATTGCCGGGACTCCCAAACATCTTGCCAGGTATTATCGGCAACCCCAGACAGCCATAAAAAATAAAAGGCTTTCTCTTTGTTCTTTTACGAAGAATAAAGAAAAGCCTTTTTTTACATATTTATATTTTATTTCCATAATAAAAACGAAGAAAGGCAATAGCATTTTCTAGAAGAAATGACATTCCTTAATAGGCAAAAAGACTTAAAGAGAAATAAAAAAATAAGATTTTAGCCAAATTTTAATTAAACTAAAATTGACTCAGTTTTGAGCATACTTGTTTTTTATATTATTTACCCTTCGAATTTTCATAAAAATATTGTCTAAGCTACAAAAAACATAGACTATAACACTAAATATCTTCGTTTACCTATTTAAATCTACACTGCAAATAGTAAGTTTTCTGGGTTGTGAATCATTTTTTTTGGCAGTATAGTAGTTTATTGTTAGGGGATAATTAGATTATTTTTCACTGGTACATATTTATTGAGAATGCATCTGGAATTCTATGAATGACATCTAGACTTTACATTGAATTAGCTTTTATTTCATTGATAACAATACCCATTTCTCATCCTTAACATGAATTAATCGGTATAATATAATTAGGAGGAAAAGCATGAAAAAACGTAAGAAGCAGCATATGTCCATTAGTAAAAAAATAACCGCTATAATGGTAAGTATTTTATTACTGTTTGGGTTAGTTACTTTAGGTCTTTCTTATTATATAGTAAGAAATAGTAATTTAACAGATATGAATCAATCGCTTGATGACAAGGGTATGATCTTAGCAAAAACAATTGATGTGAACACATTGAAATCAATCTTAGATAATCCTTCAGATAGTAACTCTGATGCAATTCGACTGACGAAGGAAATGGATGCTATTAATGATTATTCAGATAGCATTACCAATCTCTTTTTAATTACAGTTGATGGTGAAAATATTAATGCACCTGTCCTATCTTCTAGTATACTTGAACTAGGTGCTGAGTATAATCAAGACATGATTGCTATGGGTTTATCACCTGATTTCCTAGCGAGAATTAAAGAAGTTTTTGAGACAAAAGAAGCTACAGCTACAGATATCTATAGCGATGAGTTTGGTAGCTATAAAACTGGTCTTACACCAATTTTAGATGATGATGGAACTATGCTAGCTGCATATGCTATTGATTATGACGTTTCGATGGTAACTGGCAAGGCTATGTCAGAGGCACTTTGGACATTGGTAGTAACCGTTATTTTCTTAATTGGTTCATCCATTGCTGTGTATACTCTTTTAAGAAAAAAATTAACACCGATTCAACAGCTCTCCCTACAGTCTAAAAAAGTAGCTGAAGGTAATTTAGAGCTTGATCCTCTACCCGTTACTTCAACGGATGAAGTAGGAACGCTTACGCAAAACTTTAATTCGATGATTGAAAATTTAAAAACTGTTATTAAGAGTACAACAAATGTATCTGCACGTGTTTCAAACACAGCCAATATTTTGTCTACGAACATGCAGGAAACTTCTGATTCCTATAATAATGTAGCATCTTCCATGCAAGAAATTGCGAGTGCAGCTGACCTTCAAGTTCAAAGAGCCAATGAAAGTACCATTACAATAGAAGAAATGAGTATTGGAATTCAACGTATTGCTATGACATCCAATCAAATTTCGGAATCTTCTATCTTAGCATCTGAGGAAGCTGAAAGAGGGAATGAATCAACTAATAAGTCTGTCGCTCAAATGAATGCGATTAGTCAGGCCGTCAATCAATCAGCAGCATCGGTTAAATTGCTTGGCGATCATTCTAATAAAATTGAAGAAATTGTCGGCATTATTACCGGAATTGCCTCTCAAACAAATCTCCTAGCCTTAAATGCAGCTATTGAAGCTGCCCGTGCAGGAGAAGCTGGCAGTGGCTTTGCCGTTGTAGCTGATGAAGTACGTAAGTTAGCTGAACAGTCTGAGGCCTCAGCCCGAGAAATTTCCACGCTTATTTCTCATATTCAGCACGATACAAATGAATCTGTGAATGTCATGGTTCGCGCGGTAGAGGAAGTCGATCATGGTATTGTCATGATAAACGATTCCGAACAATCATTTAGTCAAATATTAACATCTATTCATCATGTAACTGGACAAATACAAGAACTGTCCGCAACTATTGAAGAAATGGCGGCTGGCATGGAACAAGTGACTTCCGCAGTAAAAGATATGGAGGACTTCTCCATCAATTCTAAAGATAGTACAAGAGCAGTAGCAGCAACTTCTGCCTCTCAGCTAAATACAGTACAGCGAGTGTCTGAGGAAGCTCAAGTACTATCCGAGTTATCTGAAGAATTATTGAATGTTGTCAATACCTTTGTAGTGAAATAAAAAGAGAAAGGGCTGCCCTTATACGGTGTTTTTGGTCCCTTAGCTTCTACAGAATACTTTCTGCTGGAGCTATAGGACTTAAAATTTCCTACATAAGTGACTGCCCTTTTCTAAAATAGGAGTTGTAATGATTGAATAATAAACGAGAATTTGATTGTCCTACATCACAGTTTAAAAAGCATTTTTCTAAAAAAAATACGCTACTATCCAATCATACAAAGCTATTAAATGAAGAGGATACTTTAGCCTATCAAACATTAAATCGGACAATGGCTGACTATGATAAAAATATCACGATACCGCAAGTATTTTATCAAGTAGCACAGCAGTTTGCAGACCGTATCGCTCTATCCTATGAAGATGGCAAGATGACCTATCGTCAGTTAAATCAAAAATCTAATCAAGTTGCACATATGCTAATGGCCAATGGTCTACAAAAAGGTGACTATGTTGCCATTATTATGGATCGTAGTAAGGAAACTATCATCAGTTTGTTAGGTGTGCTAAAAGCTGGTGGTGTTTATGTTCCTATTGATCCGAGTTATCCAAAAGAACGTTGCCAATATCTCTTACATGATACTGGTGCACCATTTATCATAACGAAAAATGAATATAATGATTTACTGAATGACCTAATACATAATGAATTCCAATCACCCACAGTGCTAACAATCAATCAAATGGAGAGTGGCCATTCACAAGAGGATTTACCATGTAACCTACTTCCATCCGATTTAGCCTATATTATTTATACATCTGGTTCTACTGGTAAACCTAAGGGTGTTTTGCTTAAACATTCAGCCGTTATTAACCTAATAACAGATAATCAAAGAATTTACCATTCGACTGAAGAAGATGTATTTTCTCAGTTTATCTCTTACAGTTTTGACCCCTCTGTAACAGAGACTTTTACCGCTTTCTTTTCTGGTGCAAGACTCCATATGCTCGCAAGTATTGAGCGTCTTTCAATCGAAGCATTTGCCGAAATGATTGCACGAGAGCAAGTAACAACTGCAACTGTTCCGAACGCTTTCTTTACACAGCTAGCCACACATTTACCTATAGATTATCGGGACAAGTTGATGACGTTACAATATCTATCGGTTGGCGGTGAAGCCCTATTGCCTGCTATTGTCCAAAAATGGCAAGAAAAATTCGGATATTCTACAGAAATTATTAATGTCTATGGACCAACTGAATGTACAGTTTTAACCTCCTACTTCAAGATAAAAAGTCGGTTAACAGACATGCAATCAAGTATTCCTATTGGCAGACCAATTGCCAATTATGAGATGTATGTGGTGAATACGGATGAACAGCTTTGTCCGGTTCATGTAACAGGCGAATTATGTATTGCAGGAGCTGGCCTAGCAGCAGGTTATTTACATCAACCTGAAAAAACAGCAGAGGTCTTTGTCCCTCATCTGTTTAAACCAGATCAAAAAATGTATCGAACAGGTGATTTAGTCCGCCTATTACCTAATGGTGTCATTGAATTTGTAGGACGGAAAGATTCACAAATTAAAGTAAGAGGCTTCCGTATTGAGCTTGGAGAAATTGAGACTGTTTTAAGCAATCATCCTATCATTCAGGAATCTGTGGTCATAGCTAAGAAAATGTCTGACGGCCTAAACCATTTATTTGCTTACTACACAGCGGCAAATGGTATACAGCTAGAGGAACAAGTTTTAAGAGACTACTTAAACAATTTTTTACCAGATTATATGGTACCTGAACGATTCATCGAATTGCTAGAAATGCCATTATCCCCTACTGGCAAAATCGATCGCAAGCAGCTGGCCACATTGGATGTATCATTATCACGTAGTCATCTATACGTTGCCCCTGAAAATGATACGCAGCATTTACTAGCGAATGCATGGGAGTATGTACTTGGCAACAGTCCAATAGGCATTCACGATAACTTCTTTCACATTGGCGGACATTCATTAAAAGTACTTGAAATTCTTGTCCAAGTGAAGAAGCATATACCGTTCCTGAAGATTCAGGATTTTTTCCAATATCCAACGATTGCTGAATTAGATCAATATATTAGCAACTTTCAGCCTGAAGATTTGGACGTGGAAACATCACCTAAAAACATTGTCTATAAGGATTTGATGGAGCCTAGTAAGCTTCCAGTTTCAGAAACGGTGAAGCCGTTACCGATGACTTCGGTTTTATTAACAGGTGCGACAGGTTATTTAGGAAGCCATGTATTATACGAGCTGCTAGTGACAACAAGTGCGCATATCTATTGTCTTATTCGACCAAGTGAAAAGGCCACTTTAGAGGATAAGCTAAAGGACAGTATGCAATTTTACTTTGGACATACCATCACTAAACATATGGAGAATCGAATAACCGTCATTCAAGGCGATTTAGGAAAGAAGAACCTTCATTTAACTAGCGAAGATGAACAGGTTCTAATAGAAGAAATCGATGCCATCATCCATTGTGGAGCCGATGTACGTCACTTCGGAGCGACGGATCATTTTAATAATGTTAATGTCAATGGGACACGTTATTTACTTGAATTGGCAAAGGGTAAACCTGGTATTCATTTTCATTATGTATCAACAATCGGCATTCCAGAGGAGCTTGCTGCCATTCGTTGGGGCCCAGATGAGGCTAAAGGCGACTTCAACTACGATATGCAGCTTCATAGCGTCTATACACAAAGTAAGCTGGAAGCAGAAAATCTCGTAAGAAATGCTGTACATGACTCGATTCCTATTTCTATCTATCGTGTAGGTAATTTAAGTTGTCATTCTGAAACAGGAAAATTCCAACGAAATATCAATGATAACGCCTTTTACCGTATGATTAAATCAATGCTTTATTTAGGTAAAACACCTTCCGTACAATGGCATGTAGACTTCACACCGATTAATTATGCTAGCCAAGCATTAGTATGCCTAGCTAATCAGCCAGCTGCAAATGGACATGTATTCCATCTATGTAATCCTGTGTCACTTACCTATTTAGAATTAATCGACATGATAAAGGAATTTGGCTATGATTTACAAGTCATGACAAAGCAAGAGTATACAAATTGGCTATTACATGATGACCATTCTATAGAAGTACAAGAATATTTAGCTTTAGCTATTGCACAGCTAGAAGGTGATGGAGCTAGTGACTCACCATTTATCTTTAACTGCAAAAAAACGATTGAATTTCTAGCAAACGCAAGTATTGAATGTGCTGTACCAAATACAGCATTTATTCATCAAATGATTGAATATGGGATCGAAACAGGTTACTTTCCTAAGCCCAAACAAGTCAATATACGATGAACATAAATGATATACAGCTTTTTGCACTCCCATTAGGGGAACAGTTATCTTCCGAAGAATGGAATGCATTTACTATAATGCTCCCTTCTCATGTCCAAAAAAATATCATGCAGTACAAGCAGTGGCAGGATCGTCAAAGAGCCTTGCTAGGTAACACCCTTATCAGGTGGGCACTCCTCCCATTCATGAATAAGGCTGTATGCCATATTACTCAAGACATTTATGGTCGTCCGACTGTAGCGAATCACAAACACTGGGAAGGCGATTTTAATCTCTCTCACTCTGGTGATTGGATTGTTCTGGCCCTAACAACAAACGGGCGAGTAGGCATTGATGTTGAAGAAATAAAGCCAGTGAATAAAGATATTATGCGCTATGCATTATCTAAACAAGAGTTCCATATGGCCCTTCATCAGCCTCTACATGCTTTTTATGAACTTTGGACATTAAAAGAGGCTCTTTTTAAAACAGGCTTATTTCCTAACCTATCGCCTCACTTGCTTGATACTATTGATATTAAAACGACAAGAGCAGATCTTTCAACACAATTACTTTATCTTGATCAACGTCATCCTGTCACCATATGCTGGAACAATAGCTCTATCAATGTAAAAATAACAACATTAAATAGACAACAGCTTCTATAGTAATAAAACAAGGAGGAGAAAACTATCATTTCTCCTCCTTGTTTATGAACTGAAAAGCTGCCTATTATGTCTGTTTTATAGACCAATGGGCAGCTCCAATACAGTTTATTTAAATAAATCTGGATACATTTCTTTCGCTAAGGCTTCCATACCATCTATTGTATTATAGCCATAACCAAACATATAATTATAATCCACAATATAGATTTGTTTGTTTTTAATAGCCTTCATGCTCGAAAGCTTAGGGTTAGCATAGATTTCTTCACGAACTTTTGTCAGATCAGAACCATCCCAGTTTGGAAGAATTAACACATCTGGATCAGATGCAATTAATGTTTCCACACTAACATCTCCTGTTTCATCTTTGAAAATATTATCTAGCTTAACCATTTTAAATGCGTCATTAAAGAATGTTTCATCATGTGCTGGGTATACAAAAAGTTCCTTTGGATCATTTGTATGCAAATAAGCAAATGTTTTTTCTTCTTTAATACTTTCTAATTTTGAAGTAATGTCTTGTTGTCGATCTTTTAATTCTTTAATGAAGCTAGTTGCCTTGTCTTGAACATTGAAAATTTCACCGATATTTTCGATGTCTTTATAAATAGAATCATACGTGCCACCTGTGATTGATGATTCTAAAACAAATGTTTTAATACCCATTTCGTTTAGTGAATCTACTGTGCCTACTCCCCATTCAGCATTATCAAATAAGCCACCACGACCAAATACTAAATCTGGATTAGTTCCTAATGTAACCTCTTTCCCTACATATTCATCACTTAATATATTTAATTTTGAGTATTCCTCTTCTACAGATTTATCGACAGCACCAAAGTTTGCACCAACACCAACGATTTTATCGCCTAGTCCTAAATGCAATAATAATTCCGCTGCTGGGCGTGTATTTGCCATAATTTTTTCAGGAGCCTTATCGAATACTTGATCTTTCTCTTCCCAAGTCGAGCCACCTTCAGCCTTTGTAAAGTTTTCGATAGTTAATGGATAGTGCTCTTTTGTTTGTGCTTCTTCTGAAGTATTTTTGCTAGTATTACCGCAAGCTGTTAACGTTAATAAAGCGGCCAAACCAATTCCTAGTAATAATTTTTTCTTCATGTTGTTGCTCCTCCTATAGTCCATATGCAAATCCTAATCCATTCGTCACTGGATTAGTAAACGTTTGACACTTGATATGATATAAAGCTTCTATTATTTCGGGCGTTAAAACTTCCTCGGGCGTACCATGCGCATAAACCTCACCATCTTTTACTGCATAAAGATAATCACAGTAATGTGCAGCCATCTCTAAATCATGAAGTGCTGCTAACACGCCAATATTTAAGCTTCTTACACAGGATAGTATTTCAATTTGATAACGAATATCTAAATGGTTCGTTGGTTCATCTAAGATCATAAATTTAGGCTGCTGGGCGATTGTTCTCGCTAATATAACCCGTTGCTTTTCGCCACCAGATAATGAAAGGAAACTACGTCCCTTGTAAGCTTGTAAATTCGTGCGTGCTAATGCCTCTTCGACAATATCAAAATCCTTTTGGTTATCAGATTCTAACATTTTTTTATGAGGTGTTCTGCCTAACATCACCATTTGCTGAACGGTTAAATCAAAATGCATTTCATTGAATTGCCCTACCACCCCTAAATGCTGTGAGATTTTCTTTTCTGGGCTTTTCAAAACGTCTAAATCATCTAAAAAAACCATCCCTTTTTGTGGCACTAAGCTTTTATAAATACTTTTCAGTAAAGTTGACTTTCCGCATCCATTTGGTCCGATTAAGCCCACAAATTGCTGCTTGTTTACATGAATGGAGATATTTTTTACAATTTCCTTCTTTCCTATCTTTACTTCTATTTCCTTCGCTACTAATTCCATTGTTCTACCCTCCGAAGTTGTAACCTTTTTTTACAATCATATAGATAAATAATGGTGATCCAATGACAGAAGTAATGATGCCAATCGGTAGTTCAACATTCTCGATTAATGTTCGAGACAAAATATCTGCCCATATCATGAAAAGTCCTCCTAAGAGTAACGTTCCTAGCATTAATCGTTTATGATCCGCTCCAAAAATCCCTCTCGTAATATGTGGAATAATTAAGCCGACAAAACCAATCATACCTGCATAAGCAACCATCGTTCCTGTTATTAGCGATGTGAGAATCATATACAATTTACGGTAAACACTTAAATTGATACCTAATGTGATAGCAGATTCATCTCCAAGTAACATCGTATTCAGCACTCGATGTTGAAAAAGAAATAATGCAGCTCCTAATACGATGACGATTGCTAAAATCGGCGTTTTATCCCAGCTTGCAGAGGCTAAACTTCCCATAGACCAAAAAGTAACGGTTTTTATACCCTCAGCATTATTGGCAAAAAAGATAATAAGACTTGAAAATGAGCTACATAATGCACCTATCACAACACCAGATAAAACGAGCTTCACCGATGTTGCTTTACCACCAATACTAGATAAAATTAGCACGGCCATAGAAGTAAGCATGGCTCCTGCAAATGCACCAAAGGCAACCCCAAATTGTGCCAGTAATGCACTGCTGCCGAAGCCAACTAAAATGGCAAAGGTTGCACCCAATGATGCCCCTGAAGAAATACCAAGTATGTATGGATCAGCAAGAGGATTTTGTACAACTGCTTGCATCACAGCCCCACATAAAGCAAGTCCAATACCGATAAGCAGTGCAAAAATAACACGCGGCATTCTGACCTGTAAAATAATATTCAAATAGGACTCACTATCCACACTATCGAGTGTGCCAAACTTTCCATTAGATACAGCATGCAACAAGATATCCATTGATTGCTTGAAGGGTATACTGACCTGACCAATTGATACAGAAAAAACGGCAGATATTATAATGGAGCCGATTAATAGTAAGATTATGACATAATATATATTGCCCATCCCTATTCTGTTAGCTTCCTGATTATCCAAAATGTCACCTCTATTATCCAATTTATCTCAAATGATAACGATTATCATTATCATTTTACATTTCGTATTGTAAGGTATAATCTAAGGAAAAACAACAGGAAAATTTTTTTTATTAGATTTTTTTATTTAACAACACAAAAAACCAGCTCTCCATTTTTTAACTGCAGACTGGTAAATGGCCGACAAATAAAAAAATAACACTCATTGCTGAATGTTATTTATCATATAAATCCGCTTTTAAATTGTGTTCTATATAAGCTTGCTCCTCTTCGGGTCTCAATAGACGAGTCGCTCTTCCCGCATTTCTTGATTCTTCGCCACCTTGCATCTCCCAAATTGCGTTATGATCTTCTACAGCATGAGAAAAATCACCCTTCGACCATCTTTCCAATATTGAAATGTAAAGTTCTTTATATTTATAATCGTTCATTTTGCATACCGCCAACAATCGATCAACTTTTTCTTGTGTGATTTCGGTGTGACCCCATTTTACACTAGCTTCAACTTTTTGGTGAGACATGTTGTGAATGGCTTCGTTTACTTTGTGTTCTATTAAATTGTCAGGATAAAGCAATTCTTCTTTTGTAACAGGTTTATTTTCAAGAATTAGTCCATCATTTTCAACAATTGCTTTTTCCTTTTCTGGGACAGGCTTCCCCATATGTTCATTGAATTTAAGATAACCAAATGCTCCACCGAAAATGATGAAAATGACAATGATACTGATAACCGATTTTGTTGTTCTCTTCATGTTATGACCCCTCAGTAATTTTTTATCATTATGTAATTATGTATTAGTTTATATTATGTAGGTTAGGATAATAATAACAGAAATTTATAATAGGGTTCAACCTCTCTAAAACAGAGAGCACCTATGATTATAAGTAATATCCTCAACAATTATTCCTTGGTTTTCAGTGCAACCTATCATCTAAAAAGTTTGGTTAGGCAAAGTTAAGCAACAAAAAACCACTCCTCGTGTTTACCGAGAAGTGGTTTTTGTGATTGAAATTAATTATTTACATGACCAGTAATTATTTCACAAGATGGAAGTGAATAATCCCTTACATCATTCCTGGCATGCCGCCCATTCCACTCATATCTGGCATACCTGCACCAGCTGGTTCTGGAATGTCTGCAACTACTGCTTCTGTTGTTAAGAACAGTGCAGCTACAGAGGCAGCGTTTTGTAGAGCTGAACGAGTTACTTTCGCTGGGTCTACTACACCTGCTTCCATCATGTTTACCCATTCGCCTGTTGCTGCATTGAAACCAATGCCAATTTCTTCACGTTTTAGGCGATCCACGATGATAGAGCCTTCAAGACCAGCGTTGTTAGCAATTTGGCGAACTGGCTCTTCTAAAGCACGAAGAACAATCTTCACTCCTGTTGCTACATCGCCTGCTTCAGATTCAGCCACTTTTTCAACTGCTGCATATACGTTAAGAAGTGCAGTACCACCACCTGATACGATACCTTCTTCAACAGCTGCACGTGTTGAGTTTAAAGCATCTTCAATACGAAGTTTACGCTCTTTAAGCTCTGTTTCTGTTGCAGCCCCTACTTTAATAACTGCTACACCACCTGCTAATTTCGCAAGACGTTCTTGAAGTTTTTCTTTATCGAATTCTGAAGTTGTTTCAGCAAGTTGTGCTCGGATTTGGCCAATACGTGCTTCGATTGCATCTGCACCGCCTACACCTTCAACAATTGTAGTATTGTCTTTTGTCACAACTACTTTTGCAGCACGACCAAGTGAAGAAATATCAGCTGATTTTAAGTCTAAGCCTAATTCCTCTGTAATCACTTGTCCACCAGTTAAGATAGCGATATCTTCTAGCATTGCTTTACGACGATCACCAAAACCTGGTGCTTTTACTGCTACAGCATTGAATGTACCACGAAGCTTATTCACTACAAGTGTTGCAAGTGCTTCTCCTTCAACGTCTTCAGCAATCATTAAAAGTGGACGACCTTGTTGTACCACTTGTTCTAATAACGGTAATACTTCTTGGATATTTGTAATTTTTTTATCTGTAATTAAGATATATGGGTTATCTAGAACTGCTTCCATTTTATCTGTATCTGTTACCATGTAGTGTGACGCATAGCCACGGTCAAATTGCATACCTTCTACTACATCAAGCTCTGTTGTGAAGCCTTTAGATTCTTCAATGGTAATAACACCATCATTACCTACACGCTCCATCGCTTCAGCAATAAGTTGTCCAACTTCATCATCAGCAGCCGAAATAGCAGCAACTTGTGCGATTTCATCTTTATTGCTTACAGGTCGAGAAATTGAGTGTAATTCCGTTAATGCCGCAGCAACAGCTTTATCAATACCTTTACGGATACCTACTGGGTTTGCGCCAGCTGTCACGTTTTTCAAGCCTTCACGAATAATTGCTTGTGCTAGAACTGTTGCAGTAGTTGTACCATCACCAGCGATTTCGTTTGTCTTAGAAGCAACCTCAGCTACTAATTTTGCTCCCATGTTTTCGTATGGATTTTCCAGCTCGATTTCTTTTGCGATTGTCACACCATCATTTGTAATCAGTGGTGAACCGAATTTTTTTTCTAATACTACATTACGCCCTTTTGGACCTAATGTTATTTTTACCGCATTTGCTAATTTATCTACACCTTGTAACATTAATGAACGAGCGTCTTCTGAGAATTTAATATCTTTTGCCATGAGAATTTACCCTCCTGAAATGGAATATTCGTTAAGCTTCTTCAATATATTTATATCAATTTCATCTTATTGTCACTTTTCGATCAAGAAACAATAAGCTTTCACCTTAATTTAAAGGTGTATCAAATATTATTCAATAATTGCAAGAATATCGCTTTCGCGTAAAATTAGGTATTCATTACCTTCAAATTTAACTTCTGTGCCAGCGTATTTAGAGAAAATAATGTGGTCGTCAACTTTAACGTCAAGCTCTACACGTTGTCCGTTCTCTAAAACACGACCTGTCCCAACTGCTACAACTTTACCTTCTTGTGGTTTTTCTTTTGCAGAGTCAGGTAGTACAATGCCGAATGCAGATTTTTCTTCTACCTCGATTAGTTCAATTACAATACGATCTCCTAGTGGTCTTAACAAGTGAAACAACCTCCTAATAATAATAATTGTTGAATTTATTAGCACTCTATAACATCGAGTGCTAACACAATTATTATGATAATCAATCACACTTTTTTTTGCAAGTCAGAACTTCGAAAAATTTTGTTTTCTTTCCATATTCATCTACAATAGAAAGGAAGCCTATGAATGGAAAGGATTTTGACTGTGACTAATTCTCCAAAAGTAACAAAACATAAAAAAACAGCTCTATATGTTTTACTGATTTATATCCTCATGCACATCTCAAGCAGATGGTTGCTCTTACCGTTTCACAAGCTCGTTATGAAGATGACTGGCCTAGCTTCTGAGCAAGCAGCACCGATAACTCAAGGATGGTATATTGCGCTTAGCTTTGCCGTGGCGCTCATTTTAAGTTTAATCTTAACATCCCGTGATAAAGCCTTTTGGAACGTCTATCAAGGAAAAAAAGAGACAATACCACTCACAATTGTTTGGGGTATTCTTGGTTTCTTCCTTGTATTTTTTGGTCAAATGATTGGAGCAGCTATTGAAATGGCTGTTTTTGGTATTGAAGGAGGTTCCCAAAATACCGCTGATATTGTCGCTATAGCTAAAGGAGCACCTATTGCCATATTAGCGATCGTTGTATTTGGTCCCATTTTAGAAGAGTTCGTCTTCCGTAGAGTTATATTTGGATCACTTGTCCAAACAACAAACTTCTGGGTGGCGGCAATAGTAAGTGCTATATTCTTTGCGATTATCCACTTCGACTTCTCTCATATTTTACTTTATACAATTTGTGGTTTGATCTTCGCCTTTTTATATCACAAAACAAAACGTATTTGGACTTCCATTATTGCACACGTCATGCTGAATGGATTTGTGACACTTGTACAATTCTATGCAGAACCATTGCAAAAGTTTCTTCAAGAACTAGAAAAAATGCAATAAATTTTTGTAAAGCTCTATAAAGTTGTCAAAAATACAAAAGCTCGGTGCCTTTATGTAGGTACCGAGCTTTATCTATTACTGTTTATTCAATTCTTCTATTTGTCGTCGTTGCTGCTCAAGTGCCTCTTCAATCTGGCGCTTTTGCTCCGCTTCTTGCTCTTCTTTTAATCGAATTTCCTCTGATTTTAAATATTTCCTATAACCTACTCGAGATATCATAATACTAATTTCATACAGGATAAATAGCGGCACTGATACCATTAAGTGAGACGCCAATTCAGGCGGTGCAATGAGAGCAGCACATACAAATAAACCAAAGTATGAATATTTACGAATACGAATTAGTAGATCTGGACTCAATATTCCTATCCGTGAAAAGAACAATACTACAATAGGTAATTGGAATAGAAAACCGAATGGTATTGTGAGTTTAAATAAAAATGTAAAATACTCATGTATTCCAATTGTTTGCTTAATATCTAAATCATTTGATAAATTCATCATGAATTTGATGACATACGGGAATAATAAAAAGTATGAAAAAGATAACCCTGCGATAAACAATAAAAATGAATATGGTATATAGCTTAAGGTTGCTCTTCGCTCTACTTCCCTTAATCCTGGACTAATAAACGACCACAATTGATACATTAATACTGGCGATGAAAGAATAAATGCAATTAAAAAAACAACTTGAATATAAATTGCTAGTGGTGTTACTACGTCAAATGCATGGAGCTCAATATTATATTTTGCTCCTGTGGTTTGAAGGTATTTAACAAGTGGCTTTGCGACAAAAAAGGCGCCAGCCATAGCGAGAACAAAGAAAACGGCAACAATGAACAGCCGTTTTCTTAATTCTTCTATATGCTCAATGACAGTTAGATCTTTTGGATTCATTCCTCAACATCCTAACTTACTTATCTAGTTCTTTCTTTTTCTTGTCATCATCATCTTCGTCGGCTAAACCTTTAGTAGCATTTTTGAATTCACGTAGTGTTGAACCAAATGCTTTACCAAGCTCTGGTAACTTTTTAGGACCAAAAATTAATAACGCGACAACTCCGATAATAATGAGGCTCATAGGACCAATACCGCCCATTACAGCCACCTCCTCTTTATATCCATCATTTTAACGCATATTTCGCCATTTTGCTAACTAATTATATGTGAAAGTTTTTCGTCACTCTCACTGATTTTACCTTGTTTTATTTAAAATTACTATTTGACAGAAACAGTGAACTCCACTATAAAATATGTAAAAATTTCACACTTCCTGATTCCGAATTAAATAAATAAGCGCTTGCAATTCTACCGATAAATCAATGGTTAAGAGCTGCATACTATCTGGCACCGTTAAGCGCTCGGGCGTAAAGTTTAAAATTCCCTTTGCATTCATAGCCGCTAACCGATCTGCCATTTTTTGTGCAGAGCGCGGTGATACTGTCAAAATAGCAAGCTCAGCCCCATATTCTGCATACTTTTCTTCCAGCAAATCAGGATGAAAAACAGGAATGTTACTAATCATTTTGCCATCCTTCGGCGCTTTCGAATCAAATGCTACAACAATATGAGTGTTGTGGTTTTTTTGAAAATTATATTTTAATAATGCACTGCCTAAATTCCCCACGCCAATTAACGCTACTTTTGTTGTTTCATGTTGATCAAGCGTCTGGCTAAAAAATTGTAATAGATGCTGTACATCGTAGCCATAGCCTTTCTTTCCAAGAGCACCAAAATAAGAAAAGTCACGGCGAATGGTTGCAGAATCTATTTTCATCGCTTCACTCAGTTCCTTCGACGAAATACGTTCCATACCTTCTTGTGCAAAGTTTTGAATAAATCGATAGTAAAGAGGAAGTCTTTTTGTAGTGGCTTGTGGAATTTTTAATTCTTGTTTCAAACTTTCTCCTCCTTATAATGAAACTCAATCAATTTTACTGTACTAATTTTAATACATATATCCTTAACTATATACAACATTTTTCAATCCACTAGCGTATTTCTCTTTAGTTAATGGCGCTTTGTACGCAGCTAACTAAAAAGAAATCGTTTCAATCTTACATGACTGCTTGGAATAAGTAAAGCACCGACATTGCATGCAAATCGTTCATCCATTACACTAAGGTAGAATTGAGGTGTCAAGAATGATTGTTTTACAGGTCAATCAACTAACTAAATCCTTTCTTGCAGATGAAATTTTAAGTGGTGTGAAATTAGAAGTTCAACACCGTGATCGCGTTGCCTTAGTAGGGCGCAACGGTGCAGGTAAATCTACTTTATTAAAAATAATTGCTGGTCAAATGTCCTATGACTCGGGGGATATCATTATTCCAAAGGGCATCCAGGTTGGCTATTTAGAGCAACATGCCGGATTAAATTCTACGTTAACTATTTGGGATGAAATGATGACCATTTTCGAACCCCTTTTAGCTCAAGAACAAACACTCCGCTCGCTCGAACAGCAAATGGCAGATCCTACTGTTTATGAAAATCCTACTCTGTATGCCAAAGTTATGTCGGAATACGATCAACTACAGCATACATTTAAGGATGCTGGCGGCTATCAATATGAATCGGACATACGCGCAGTGCTTCACGGTATGCAATTCTATCCGGAAGACTATGATAAACCTATTAGCTCACTATCTGGTGGACAACGCACACGCTTAGCACTAGCTAAGCTTTTATTGAGTAAACCAGACCTACTAATTCTCGATGAGCCTACGAACCATTTAGATATTGAAACATTATCTTGGTTAGAATCTTATTTAAAGAGCTATGAGGGCGCTATTTTAATTGTTTCACATGACCGCTACTTCTTAGACCAAGTTGTTTCCATTGTCTACGAAGTTTCACGTCATCGTGTCACAAAATTTACAGGCAACTACAGTGCTTATTTAGATGAAAAAGCTAAAAACTATGAACGTGATGTCAAACTTTTTGAGCGTCAGCAAGACGAAAAGGCCAAGCTAGAGGATTTTATCCAAAAGAATATTGCACGTGCCTCTACAACAAAAATGGCACAAAGTCGACGGAAGATGCTTGAACGAACAGAGTGGATGGAATCGCCGGATGGTGATGAGAAATCCGCTAGTTTTGGTTTTACGATTGAACGTCAAAGTGGAAATGATGTGTTATCCGTTGATGATTTAACAATCGGCTATAACGATCAGCGCATATCTAGTGGGATTAAGCTACGTACTTTTCGCGAGGATCGGATTGCTCTTGTTGGACCAAACGGAGTTGGTAAATCGACATTATTAAAAACGATTGTGAAAGATTTAACACCTCTAGCAGGTGATATCCGTTATGGTACGAATGTACAAATTGGCTATTATGATCAAGAGCAAGCAAAGCTTTCAAGCAATAAAAGTGTCTTAAAAGAGCTATGGGATGAATGGCCGCTGATGAATGAAAAAGATATTCGCACCGTATTAGGACGTTTCCTATTTAGTGGAGAGGATGTGGATAAAACCGTCTCTTCATTATCAGGCGGTGAGAAAGCACGACTGGCACTTTCAAAATTAATGATGCAAAAAGCCAATTTTTTAATTCTCGATGAGCCTACAAACCATCTAGATTTAGATAGTAAAGAGGTACTGGAAAATGCGTTGATCGATTACCCTGGAACGCTTCTATTCGTCTCCCATGACCGCTACTTCATTAATCGTATCGCTACGAAGGTAGTGGAGTTGTCTGGAACTGGGTCGTTTGAATTTTTAGGGGACTATGATTATTATGTAGAGAAAAAACAGGAGCTGTTGGAGCTAGCACAAATGAAAAGTACTTCCCAACCGCAACTACAGCAGGACCTACCTGATAAGTCCTCTACCTCTAAAATTGATAAAGAGGCAAAAAAGCGTGAACGGCAAATAAGACGTACTATCGAAGAATTAGAAGGCAAGATGCAAGAAACGACAGCCTCCATTAATAGATTAGAGGAAGCTCTTTGTGACCCTGCAATTTTTACAGATCATGAAAAAATTACCCAACTGCAAGACGAATTGGCTACTGAAAAGGAACAGCATGAGCTTTTAGAATTAGAGTGGCTAGCGTTAAATGAAGAATTAGAAAATATAAATATGTAATTTGATTTAAGCCGTGTGCATTGTCGCATGGCTTTTTTCTTTACTCTCCTTCATTTTTCATATATATTGGTCAAGTGCTATTTTTCGACAAAAAATGCCCACAGTTTTATTCACACCATAAATCTAGTAATACCAACATATCAACAGAGTTTTCCACACTGTCCACAATTAAAATTTATTTTATCCACACCATCCCGTGTAAAACATGCTACTATATATTGAATAATCACAAGTTATGCACAAGTTATCAACAATTTGTGCATAAGTACGCGTGTTCGGTATTCAGTTCGCTCTACTACCTGTGGATAATTTTCTGAAAAATTCGTCAATTAAAGTGTTTCATTGGATGTTTCTCTTCGCTACATTCATTTTTTATCAACAAATTTTCGACAATAAAAAAAGAGATATCTTCAATAAGATACCTCCTTCATTTACTACTACACCCAGGATTTTAACTCCATTCCTGGACGACCGTTCATCATTAAGTTTCCTCGGATTCCTGCTTCATACATTGGCATCGCTACTGCTCCAATCATTGCAGCATTATCTGTACACAATTTGAGTGGTGGTACAAAAAACGCAATCCCTTCCTCAGCGAACACTGTCTCTAATGAAGCACGTAAGCCTTTATTGGCTGCTACACCACCAGCTGCAATGACCTGCTTCACCTGATATTCGCGAGCGGCACGCAATGTTTTCGCTGTTAGTACTTCGACAACACTTTCCTGAAAGCCCTTTGCTACAGCGGCTGGAGAAATTGCTTCGCCGCGTTGATCCATATTATGTTTATAATTAATGACCGCTGATTTTAAGCCACTAAAACTAAAATCATAAGATCCTTCCTCTAACCACACTCTTGGAAATGGAACAGCCTCTTCGCCCTCATGAGCAAGCTGATCAATGCGTGGGCCACCTGGATAGGGTAAATTTAAAACTCGTGCCACTTTATCATATGCCTCACCGGCTGCATCATCTCTTGTTTCACCGATAACCTCAAAGGAGCCATGTTCCTTCATATAAACAAGCTCCGTATGCCCACCTGATACAACAAGTGCCAATAATGGAAATTCCATTGGCTGGACTAGAGCATTGGCATAAATATGACCTGCAATATGATGCACACCGATAATCGGTAAATTGTTGGCAAATGCAAACGCCTTAGCCGCGTTTATGCCAATTAGCAACGCACCGACTAAACCTGGACCCTCCGTAACGGCAACAGCATCTAAATCGGCTGGCTTTATATTCGCTTGTGCTAATGCTTCCTCAATAACCACTGTAATTTGTTCAACATGATGACGTGAAGCGATTTCAGGAACTACGCCACCAAATCGCTTATGGCTTTCTATTTGTGAAGCAACAACATTCGAAACAATTTCATGACCATTTCGAATAATTGCGGCAGCTGTCTCATCACAGCTCGATTCTATTGCTAATATCAATCCATTATTCATTATAAATTCACCCACATGACAAGGGCATCCTCCCCGTTATCAGTATAATAGCCTTTCCGTATACCACCATCTTGGTAAAGAAGCTTGCGATAGAGATTTTGTGCAACTACATTTGTTACACGTACCTCAAGCGTCATGACTTCCATTCCATGTAAACGCGCTATATGCATCGCCTCACGCATTAATCCTTCGCCTATCCCTCTGCCACGAGCCTGCTCAATCACAGCTACATTTGTTATTTGAGCTGCATCTATGACCATCCACATTCCACAAAAACCAATAATACTACCCTCTTCATCTATAGCCAGCACATAATGCGCATACTGATTTTCATGCACTTCGTAGTAAAAGGAATCTAACGTCCATGGTACTGGAAATGAAGCCAATTCTATTTCATAAACTGCTGGCACATCGTCAGAAACCATTTTTCGATAAGTTACATTCCTACTCATGTTTCTTCTCCTTCTGTTCTTTCAGCCAGTTCGCCTCAGCCTCGGCAATCCGTTTATATTGTGGAACGAAGTGATGGGTAGCTTCGACACTTGGCAACTCCATTTTCGTCGCTAGATGAATGACTTCCGTTGCGCGTGGCAAGTCAATACTAAATGGTGCACGTACTGCATGTTCACCAAGTATTTGCACAATATTCTCCCAAAATATATCAACATCTGTTCCTACAAATAGAATAGGTTGCTCTAATGCCTTTAAACGCACTAATAAATCATCAATATGTGCATGATGATCCTCCACAAGTGCTTCTAATGTCTCACCTTGATAAACTGCCGTATAGACATTGCCTCTTCTAGCATCAAAAATTGGACAAATTAATCCATTATAAAGGGCAGCGTTGGCAGCTAATGTTTTTAAACTAGATACGCCGACTAAGGGTTTCTGTAATGTCCATGCTAATGTCTTTGCTAATGTCACACCTATACGGACACCCGTATAAGAACCTGGTCCTTCAGATACTGCGATCGCATCCAAGTCATTCGGCCTTACATCTATTCGTGCCAAGATTTCTTCAATCGCTGGCATCGCACCTGCAGAATGCGTTAATTTTATATTTTGTACCATCTCGGCCACTACTTTGCCGTCCTTTACAACTGCAATGGAAAGTGGTGTATTTGCTGTTTCTATTCCTAACCAAATCATTTCATTAGCTCCTCACATAGTGCCTCATAGCGTTCTCCACGAGGTATTAACACAAAGCGTCGTTCATTTTCTCCGATTCGGTAAATCTCGATCGCTAGACGATCCTGTGGCAAATCCTGTTCAATTAAATGCGCCCATTCGACCACTGATACCGCATCTCCATAAAACAGCTCATCCCAACCAAGGTCTTCATCACTTTCTGCTAACCTATATACATCTAAATGATTAAACGGTACTCTTCCCTCATACTGCTTAATAATCGTAAATGTAGGACTGTTGACTGTTCGTTTGACCCCCAGCCCCTTCGCCAAGGCTTTCGTAAATGTTGTCTTGCCCGCGCCTAGATCACCTTCTAATGTAATCGTATCTTGAGCTTCTAGTTTATTCGCAAGTTTGCAGGCAAAACGTTCTGTATCATCAATTGAATTCATGATTAATTCATACATATTCTTTTTTCCTCTCATCACTACATTACCTCTAGTTTACCTAAACTAGCCAAAATGTTCAAAGCATCCAATACCATTATACTTGCTTTGATTGCGCTCGTTAAAAAGCTCTTTTAATAACAGCAGTGAGGTGACACGATGAAAACAAAAACACGACTTCTCTGATGAAGACGTGTCAGACTGTACAATGAAAAAAGTAAAGCTGCTGATTTCCACTACGCGAATGCTTTCCAGTGAATGTGATAAGAGAACAAAAACCATCGAGAGTGAATTTTCCCGATGGCTTTTGTCTACATGTTGAGATGCCTTCTTTTACAAAGACATTTTACAATTATCGATTGGAATGGCCTTTTACAGCTATGATCTCTTTAGCAATTAATTTATCATCCTTAAATTTCACTATATAAGCCTGAGTCAACAAAGTTTCATCATTCCAACGGTATTCATTATTTTTCACCTTTTTACCTGCGCCACCTGCTGTCTCTACTACCTCAATATATGACATATCATTTTTTAATTTCTCAAATTCTACTTCGTTCATATTTTTTTGCCAGTGATACGTATTTGCTTCTTCAATCTCTATAATAGGATCTCCACAGCCTACCATCATAATCATGGAACCAATAAGCAAAGGTACATAAAAATGGTTTAAGAAATGGTCTTTGCCCATATAAACACCTCCGTAGCCAATCCAATTACTTCTAATTTTTACCCATCGTTTTAATTTTAGAAACATATCTCATTTTACCTTATAAAACCGTCATCATTTATCGGTAATTTTTACTATCTTTAGATAATGTTAAATATATACAATTCATTAGTTTCATTTCAATAATACAAGTGATTTCATTGGGATTGGGCGTATTTTGAGTGACAGTAGTGGGGCCATTTAGGGCAATAGATGTTATTTTATTAAAATCAATAGGAGGTAGGTCATAAACCCTTCACCAAATGTAAAGCTTTTCACCTCTATGTTTATACCCTGCGAACTAGGTCTTCATAAAGTGACACTTTCACAATTGAAATAAATGCTTGAATAAATTTTATGGTTGACAGCTAGTCGGCAAGAAAATTCTCATTCAATACAAAAAAGCTCTTATGACTGTAACAGTACATAAGAGCGAACATATCAATTTTAAATGGCGGTCCCGACCGGGATCGAACCGGCGATCTCCTGCGTGACAGGCAGGCATGTTAACCGCTACACCACGGGACCTCTTTAAGACATTTATAAATATATCATATAAGAAAAAGGTATGCAATATATATTTTCATATTTTTTCTTCTCTTATTTTTCTAACAATTGGCATCAATCTTGCAAATAAATTAATAGTTTCAACACACTATTTAGTAGGAGGCTGGTGCCATGGTTCGGTACATATTTACACGAATTGGCTATATGATCATTACACTTTTTATTATTATCCTGCTGTCATTTTTATTAATGAAGGCTTTGCCCGGTTCACCATTTAATGATGAACGCCTTCCAGAGACGCAAAAAGAGCTGCTTTACAAAAAATATGGATTAGACAAGCCGGTCCCTGTGCAATTTGGTATTTATTTAACGAATCTTGTACAAGGAGATTTAGGTGTTTCTTTTGTCTTTGATAATCGACCAGTGACTAAGATTATTCAGGAACGTATTGGTGCATCAGCTATTTTGGGCTTTCAAGCCATTCTAGTAGGTACAATTATTGGTCTTTTTTTAGGCATTATAGCTGCTCTAAGACACAACACGATTATTGACTATGGCGCTACAATACTAGCCGTACTAGGCATATCCATTCCATCATTTGTTTTTGCAGGTTTTTTACAGTATTGGGTTGGCGTTAAATTGGGCTGGTTACCCATTGCCTTTTGGAATGGCTTTGAGTACTCCATTTTACCAACAATTGCTTTAGCAGTAGGAGTAATTGCTACAATTGCTCGTTTCACGCGCATTGAAATGCTAGAAGTCCTTAGTCAAGAATACATTTTAACCTCAAAAGCAAAAGGATTATCAAAGCCTATTATTATTACAAAGCATGGGATTCGAAATGCCATGATCCCTATCGTGACTATTATTGGTCCGTTAACCGTGAACACTATTACTGGTTCACTTGTTATTGAAAAGATATTCAGTATTCCAGGTTTAGGTGAGCAATTTGTTAATTCAATTATTACGAATGATTATCAGCTCATTATGGGGACAACTATTTTTTATGCGGTATTATTTGTAACCGTCATTTTAATCATCGATATTTTATACGGTTTGATTGATCCCCGCATTCGTGTGATGGGAGGCGATAAGGCATGACCATAAAACTGACAGATGGTACAACGAAGAGTCATCCAAAGGAGTTATTTGAATATGCAACGCAAACTGATATTACAGATGATTTCACCTATCGTCCTGAGCAATCATTTTGGCAGGATGCTTGGCGTGGTTTGCGAAAAAATAAAGCAGCTATCGTTGGGCTATGTACTATTATCATTGTTCTATTACTTGCCATTTTAGGACCTTTTATGAATAGCCATGGCTATGACGAACAAAATATTGCGCGTACCAATTTACCGCCAAAAATTCCTGTCCTTGAGAATATTTCTTTCTTAGGCTTGAATGGTGTCGATAGCCGCGGCATAGACCAATATGAAGCGAAAGGTATTGAAGAATATTTTTGGTTCGGTACAGATGAATTAGGGCGAGATCTTTGGACACGTGTATGGGAAGGAACAAGAATTTCTCTTTATATAGCTTTTTTAGCAGCAACCATCGATCTCATTATAGGCGTTGCTTATGGGGCTGTTTCAGCATTTTATGGTGGTCGAACAGATACTATCATGCAACGTATTATTGAAGTGTTAGTGGGTATCCCCGGACTAATTGTGAACATTCTTCTGATCCTTATTTTAAAGCCTGGCATTATTTCAATTACGATTGCAATGGTGATCGTAGGATGGATTAGTATGGCTCGAATTGTTCGCGCACAAATTCTGAAGTTAAAAACGTATGAATATGTACTTGCTTCACGAACACTCGGTGCTAGTAACCAGCGTCTCATATGGAAGCATTTAATTCCCAATACGCTTGGACCAATTATCGTTGCGACCACATTTACTATCCCAGGTGCTATTTTCACAGAGGCTTTATTAAGCTTTATTGGACTAGGGCTACAACCTCCAACCGCTTCTTTGGGAACAATTGTTAATGATTCATATAAACTATTAAGAATTTATCCACATGGCATGATTGTCTCATCTATTGTCATTAGTTTAATTATGATTAGCTTTAATTTACTCGGTGATGGACTGCGTGATGCATTCGATCCAAAAACTCGTAAATAGGAGGTGCTCTAAATGAAAAAAATAATAGAGGTAAAAAATTTAAGTGTTTCCTTCAACACGTATAATGGTGAGGTACAAGCCGTACGTAATATATCATTTGATTTATTTGAAGGTGAAACCTTAGCCATTGTAGGCGAGTCTGGCTCTGGAAAATCAGTTACGTCGAAAAGCCTTCTTCGCCTCAATCCAACCGAGTCCACCATGATAAAAAGCGGACATATTTTTTATGATGGACATGATATTTTATCTTCCAGTGAACAAGAAATTCGAGCAATACGCGGAGCTGAGATCGCTATGATTTTCCAGGATCCCATGACTGCCTTAAACCCTACGATGACGATTGGTCACCAAATTGCAGAAAGTATAAAAAAACATACGACTTTACGTGGCCGACACATAACTAACCGTGTTATAGAACTATTGCAACTTGTCGGTATTAAAGAAGCTGATAAACGATATAAACAATACCCACATCAATTTTCTGGAGGTATGCGCCAGCGAATAGTCATTGCCATGGCTCTTGCTTGTGAGCCACGTATCATCATTGCTGATGAGCCTACCACAGCACTAGATGTTTCGATCCAAGCACAGATTTTAGAATTATTAAAAAATCTACAACAAAAAATGAATTTATCCATTATCTTTATTACCCACGATTTAGGTGTTGTCGCTAAAATGGCCGATCGCGTTGCCGTGATGTATGCTGGAAAAATCATTGAAATTGGCTTAGTTGATGAAATATTTTATCAATGTCAGCACCCTTATACACAAGGGCTACTCGCAGCCATGCCTAATCCAGATATTCATACTAACTCATTATATGCCATTCCTGGAACGCCACCAAACCTGCTTCACCCCCCTACTGGTGACGCCTTTGCAGCTCGTAATAAACATGCCTTAAAAATTGACTTTATAGAGGAGCCACCTATGTTTCAGGTCAGCGACACTCATTTCGCTGCCACTTGGTTATTGCATGAACACGCACCGAAAATAGTACCGGTTCACCAACAGCTTGCTCAAGTACAGCAAGAGAAGCGTCAGGCACCAGCTATCTTTGATAAAGAACATCCCTATTTATCATTAAAAGAGGTTAAGCAGCACTTTTCTTTAAGTAAAAACATGGTTAATAAAGCGGTAGATGGCATTACTTTCGATATTTATAAAGGAGAAATTTTTGGTCTTGTAGGAGAATCCGGATGTGGTAAATCGACAACGGGACGTTCCATTATTGGACTCCATGCGATTACTAGTGGTGACATTCACGTTGATGGCCGTAATATCAATGACCATCAAACAAAAAAAGACAAGCTTGCCTTCAATAGCAAGGTGCAAATGATTTTTCAAGATCCCTATTCTTCTCTCAATCCACGTATGAAGATAATGGATATTATTGCAGAAGGATTGGCTATCCATGAAGTACCTAAAAGTGAATGGAAGTCAAAAATATATGAGCTATTAAACATAGTCGGATTAACAAAGGAGTATGCAAACCGTTATCCACACGAACTTAGTGGTGGCCAGCGTCAGCGTATTGGTATTGCACGTGCTCTAGCTGTAGAGCCTGAACTCATCATTGCAGACGAGCCTATCTCTGCATTGGACGTTTCCATTCAGGCACAAATAGTGAATCTGCTAAAAAAGTTACAGCAAGAACGTGGGTTGACCTATCTTTTTATTGCACATGATTTGTCAATGGTGAAGTATATTAGTGATCGTATTGGTGTGATGTATCGAGGGAAAATCGTTGAGCTAGCGGACAGTCAAGAACTCTATGATCACCCCGTACACCCTTATACAAAATCATTATTATCGGCCATCCCATTACCAGATCCTAAGCTAGAGCGAGACCGCAAACGCATTTTTTTTAATGAAGCTACCTATCAAGCTAACCGAAATATTGAAGGTGAAAGCTTTGTTGAGATACGGCCTGGTCACTTTGTTATGCTGACAGAGGAGGAGCTTGTCCAATACCGTTCAGCACAAGAAGGAGGTATATTACTTTGAAATTAAAGACCTTCCTCTTACTTGCTAGCGGTATAATCACAGTTTCCCTCAGCTATACCTGGCTCCTCCACCAACCAATCACTTTTTTAACGATAATTGACAATATTTTCCTCACTTCACTTACTTCTACAATTGTAGGTGCTTCATTGGTTGTTGTACAAGGTGGGCTTTTTAATGGCATCGCCTATAGTTTCAAACGTTTTTTTGCACGTGTTACTAAAAATGGTGTCTATGCCTTGGAATTAGATGGAGATTTAGAATATGTTCATGCTCCGACCTATACCTTCACTTATCCGCTACTACTAGCAGGTATACTTGGCTGCTCAGTGACAGCCATTTTATCTATAGTTTTCTATCTATAAATGAAAAATGCTGTCCTCTCGTGAAAAGAGGACAGCACTTTTTATTTTACAATTTCTACCCATTTATAGCTTATGTCAGCTGAGAATGGATGCTCATATAAGTTTTTCACATATGGTTTTGTCAAACGACTTAACCCTTTTTGGAATGTTGGGGCAAATGCTACATCTTCCATCATTAATTTTTCGGCTTGCTGCATAAGTTCCCAACGCTCGGTAACATTAGAGGTAGTTTTTGCTTGTTTAATAAGTGCATCAACTTTTTCATTTTTATAGTTAGATTGATTATAATAAGCCGTTGACTCAAATAATTCAATATAAGTCATAGGGTCTTGATAGTCAGGGCCCCAGCCACCATAGTCTAAATCAAAATCAACAGCCCCTTCTAATGCAAGCTTTTGCTTATTCGGCTGCATATTAATTGTTAGTTCTAAGCCTTCTAAATTCGTCTCCAATTGGTTTTTAATAAATTCAGCGGCTTTTTTAGATTCTGCACGGTCATATGTTAAAAACTCCAGCTTTACTTGGTCTACACCAAGTTCCTTTAAGCCAGTAGCCCACGTTTCCTTCGCTAGCTCGATATTTGTTTTATTCATATCGCCGTTGCCATCACGGAAATCATTCCCCTTGTCATCTGTTGATAATCCCTGAGGTACTAAATAGTAAGCAGGAATGGAACCATCCTGTAATATCACATCAGCGAATCCTTGTTTGTCCCATGCCATATCAATGGCCTTACGAATGTTTAGATTAGATAAATATTTATTTTCATGATTCATACGAATAAAATACGTATTTGGCTTTAAAAACGTTGAATACTCTGGATTGTCTTTATATTGAGCAACATATTCACTAGATAACTCGGCAGTGTCTATTTCACCAGCTTCATAGAGGTTGACAGCCGTTGCCGTATCTTTCACTATTTTCTGCGTGATTTTAGTGAGCTTTACCGTGTCTTTATCCCAATAACTTTCATTTTTGACGAACGTCCATCCTTGCCCATGTTGCCAAGACTCCATCATGAATGGTCCATTATAGATCATATTTTCCGCTTCTAGTGCATATTGATCGCCTTGGGACTCTGTAAATTCTTTATTTAATGGGAAGAACGGTGCATACGTTGTTAAGCTAATAAAGTATGGGATCGGCGCATTTAGCTGCACTTCTAACGTTTCATCATTTATTGCTTTAATACCGATTTCCTCCACCTTACCATAAAGGGGATCTTCTTCTGTTTGCACATTGGCAGCATTTTTTATATCTAGCATTAAGTATGAATAGATTGCTTGAGTTTCGGGATTTATAGCTCTTTTCCATGCATACTCAAAATCATGTGCTGTCACTGGAGTCCCATTACTCCACACAGCATCTTTACGTATTTTAAATGTATATACTGTACCATCCTCAGAAACTTCATGTGACTCTGCCATACCTGGGATGGGTGTATTTTCAGGACCTATACGATATAATCCCTCAAATACTGAGTTCATTGCCGTCACAGCAAGTGCATCTACACTCCCTAAAGAACTCATCGTCGTTAAATCTCCTGTTGCCACTAAATGAAGTTCCTGTGAGGCAATAGTGTCTTCCCCATCAGAAGATGCTTGGTCTGTTTCATTATTATTTGTAGTATTTCCAGAAGTGGTGTTATCTTTGCCGTAACAACCGACCAATACAACGAGCATTAATGCTAACAATACGAAGAGCCATTTTGTTTTTTTAGCCATCCTCAAAACCCCTTTAATTTTATTGCACGAAAGAAATCGCACTATAAAAATCTATGCAATTTCCATGCCGATTCTAATTTTTTAAAAATTGGCACAGATTTTGCATTATACTTTCATTAAAGGGGGAATGACAACATGTCAAAACTAGAACAATTACGAAATGCTATACAAGCACAAGGTACAAGCGCAATTATTATTACAAATGCTCAAAACCGACGTTATTTAACAGGATTTACAGGAAGTGCAGGAACGGTTGTAGTAACTAACACACGAGCACTTTTATTGGTGGACTTCCGCTATACACAGCAAGCAACAGAGCAAAGTAAAACATTTGAGGTTCATGAAATTGATCGCAGCCGTTTATATGAAACGATTCAAGAAATTTTAGAACAGGAATCCATTCAAACTGTTGGCTTTGAACAACATCACGTCACTTACTACACGTATCAATTAATGGCTAATAAATTAACAGCAACATTAAAGCCTTTATCTACTATTGTGGAGGATTTACGTATGATTAAGACACCAGAGGAAATTGAAATTATGAAGAAAGCAGCTTGGATTTCAGATGAAGCCTTTAAGCATATTTTGACATTCATTAAACCTGGTGTTACAGAAATCGAAATTGCCAATGAGCTAGAATCCCATATGCGTAAAAATGGTGCTACTGGCGCTGCATTTGATATGATTGTCGCTTCTGGTCATCGCTCTGCTCTACCACATGGCGTGGCATCTTCGAAAATTATTGAGCAAGGTGATATGCTTACACTTGATTTTGGCGCTTATTATGAAGGCTATCGTTCTGACATGACAAGAACTATTGCTGTCGGCGAGCCCCCTGAACAATTAAAAGAAATATATCAAATTGTTTATGACTCCTTGCAACACGCCCTTTCTAATATGAAGGCTGGTATTACTGGTCGACAGGCAGATAGCTATACACGTGACTATATTACAACTAAAGGCTATGGAGAAAATTACGGACATGGAGCAGGTCATGGCATCGGTCTAGATATTCACGAAAATATTTTCATGTCGACAGTTTGTGAAGACGTTTTAGAGGAGAATATGGTGCTTACAGTTGAGCCAGGCATTTATGTTCCACAAGTTGGTGGTGTTCGTATAGAGGATGATGTCATCATTACAAAAGACGGTGTTGAAATAATTACACACTCGCCAAAAGAACTCATTATTTTATAATTTCTTTACACTTACCCTATAGATGTTTACTTTTTTTTACACTTTTTAAAACCATTTATTTCAAGATTTTAAGCTTATTATTGAAAGCTAATGATTCATTTCGTTGCACATGTCAAAGTTTCTTGTCACTATATTTTTCTAAGTTAGTTAGATAGATTGATAGAGAATCGAGGTTTAAGTATGCAACTTTCTATTAAACAAACACAAGAATTACAAATCGTTATGTCTACCCAACTTCGTCAGGCAATCGAGCTACTCCAATACTCAACTCAGGAATTAGAACAATATATACGTGAACAAGAGCTCGTTAATCCGTTAATCGAGCTAAGTGAACCAGCACTTAAAGAGCATCTACAGATTCCAAAAATGAGTAGCGGACACTATAACAATTGGCATCTTTCTACAAAATGTGAAAAAAATATTCGTGATGAGCTGTTCCAGCAGGTCAGGCTAACATTTGATAATGAAAAAGACATTCAGCTCTTAAAACATATTATTTATCATTTAGATGACAATGGTTATTATGAGCAACCTATACAAACTTCTTATAATGACCTAGAAATAGAAAAGGGCGTTCATTTATTACAAACGATTGGTCCTTTAGGAATGGGTGCACGTAATTTAAAGGAATGTTTACTATTACAAACTATTTATTGTCCTAACAGCCCTGCTCATGCCGATACTATTATTTCTAATTATCTAGAAGAGCTTGCTCATAATAATTGGAAGAAAATATTAAAAGAGCTGGATATAACACTAAATGACTTACAAATGATCTATCTTTTTATACAATCATTACAGCCAAAACTAAGCTC
Organism: Lysinibacillus sp. A1; assembly: GCF_000801965.1. Classification (NCBI taxonomy): domain Bacteria; kingdom Bacillati; phylum Bacillota; class Bacilli; order Caryophanales; family Bacillaceae; genus Lysinibacillus; species Lysinibacillus sp. A1. The sequence continues at coordinate 12,078 of NZ_JSZM01000032.1, read as the reverse complement.
ATTATTTTATCAGGAATTGGTACATACGACGATACCAGATATTATTGTTGATATTGTTGACGGTGGGATCACCTTTTCATTGAACGACTATTATTTACCAAAGATTAGTATTCACGCTGACTACTTTCCTTATATAAAAGCTCATTCCTCAGAAAAGAGTTATTTTAAAAAACACTTAGCTGACTACCACTGGCTAGTGAACAGCATTGAACAACGTCGAAATACAATGATCAATATTATGAAGGCCCTTATTGAAAAGCAAAAAAATTTCTTTCTGAATGGCTTCGACGCCATGCAACCACTTACGTTGCGTGAAATTGCTGACCAAATAGATGTTCATGAATCGACGGTAAGTCGTATTACAACAAATAAATATGTACAAACTGCTTTTGGCACCTTTGAATTAAAGGAATTATTCAGCTCTAAATTGTCGACAGCCAATGGTCAGAGTGTATCACAAATAAAGGTGAAGTCTTTGCTGTCAGACTATATCAAGTCAGAAAATAAGGCTAAGCCCTTCTCCGATCAAAAAATAGCTGAATATTTTAACGCTGCTTTAGGCATTGAAATATCTCGACGTACCATTGCCAAATACCGCGAGGACATGAGTATCCCGTCCTCTGCACGGCGTAAAATAATACCCTTTCAATAACGAGAAAAGGAGCTACCTATTGAAGATAGCTCCTTTTCCTTCTTTCATGCAAACTCGCTTATTATTGCTTCATATTAACAAATACACTTTTCACCTCAGTGTAATTGGACAATCCATATTCACCGCCCATTTCACGACCAATCCCTGACTGTTTGTAACCTCCAAATGGCATCGTTTCCCATTCTAACCCAAAATCATTAATCCATACTGTCCCTGCTTGTAGTTTACTAGCAATATAATGTGCCTTTTTCACATTTTCAGTCCAAATGCTTGCAGCAAGTCCATACTTACTATTATTAGCGCGTGCAATTACTTCATCTACTGTATCAAACGATAGAATGGACATAACAGGTCCGAAAATCTCTTCTTGGGCAATTGTCATCGTGTCCTGAACATCAGCAAAGATAGTTGGTTGGACAAAATATCCCTTTGGTAGTGCTCGATCACCACCAGCTACTAAGCGAGCACCCTCCTCTTTTCCCTTTTCGATAAAATGAAGAACAGTGTTTAATTGCTTTTGTGACACTAATGGACCCATATCTGTTTCTGGGTCTAAGCCTGGCCCTACCTTCAATGCTTTAGCCTTTTCTGCGAGTCGTTCAATGAATTGATTGTATAGACTACTATGCACAAATACCCGTGTACATGCGCTACAGTTTTGGCCATGATTGTACATCGTCCCAGCAAATGTTCCTTCTATTGCTTCCTCGACATCTGCATCTGGTAACACAATAGCAGGAGATTTCCCCCCAAGCTCTAATGTGATACTTTTCACATCATCAGCAGCCTTTTTCATCACGTGTATTCCTGTCTTTGTTGATCCTGTGAAGGCTACTTTTGCTACACCTTTATGAGTAACAATCGCTTCGCCCGCTTCTCCAGTACCTGGTACAATATTTACTACACCGTCTGGAAAACCAGCTTGTTTCATTAATTGCCCCACATATAATAATGACAATGGCGTTTCAGCCGCTGGTTTGATGACAACCGTACATCCTACAGCTAACGCTGAACCAAGCTTCCATGCCGCCATTGCAAGAGGAAAATTCCAAGGAATAATTTGACCTACAACTCCAACGGGCTCATGTACAATGTAATTCAAATAATCTTTCGACACTTGTACAGTCTGGCCTGTAATTTTTGTTGCCCAGCCCGCATAATAACGAAAATGTTGAACTGTGCCATCCACATCATCTGCAAGAGCAGTTTTAAATGGTTTTCCATTGTCTAATGATTCAAGCTGTGCTAGCTCTTCACGATGTTCTTCTAGTAAATCTGCCAATTTATAAATAATTCGTGAGCGTTCAGCTGCCTCCATCGTTGACCATTCACCATCAAATGCTTTTCGAGCAGCTTCTACTGCAAGATCAATATCTTCTGCTTGTGCTTCGCTTACTACCGCAATGACCTCTTCATTAGCAGGATTTAAAACATTCAATGCTTTACCTGATTGAGCTCGCACATATTCACCATTGATATACAAGCCGATCGTGGACTGTAGAAATTCCTTTACTTGTGGTTTTAATGTCAACACTGCCTCCATCATTCATCCTCCTTTGCATTAATAATGTTCAATTGCCAGTACGTCTAAATTAGTCATAATTGCTTTAAGCTGGGCATCTTCTTCCTCTGTTAGTGGGAGTCTTGGTAGACGACAAGGCCCTCCTGCCCATCCTTTTAGTTCCATTGCACGTTTAGTAATTTGTACATATTTACCCGATCCCTCTAAAAATGCACATAAAGGTAATAAGCGATCATAAATTGCCCAAGCTGCCTCTAAGTTCCCTTCTTTTACTTGACTATATAATTTTGTCACAAGCTCTGGCACAATATTTCCAGAAACAGAAATCCACCCAACAGCCCCAACAAAAAATGATTCGATAGCTAAATCCTCCGAGCCACAAAATACTTTTATATCATCTCGGCCTTGACGTACGATATCACGCGCTTTTCCAATATTGCCGCTTGATTCTTTAATATGTGTAATATTGGGAACATCTCTACCTACTTTTAAAATCGTTTCTAAGCCAATATCTACCCCCGAAGTAAACGGATTATTATAGATCATAATAGGGAAGCTTACAGATTCGGCTACTGATTTAAAATGAACATATATTTCATCATCTTTTGGATGTGCGTAATAGGAATTAATTAATAATGCTGCATCTGCTCCCGCCTGTTCTGCTTGCTGTGTATAGATAATTGCCTCTGCAGTTGTTTCAGCTGCTGTACCAACAATCAATGTAATTCGCCCTTTAATTTGATCTACAGCTACTTCTACTGCTTTAAACCGTTCTTCTTTCGTTAAACTTACAAATTCACCTGTACTACCGTTAATAGCAATACCTGTTACCCCTGCTTCAATAAAATGTTCAATATTTTGACGGAAACCATCCCAATCAATATCCGTTTGATTTTTCATCGGCGTTACTAATACAGGAAATACACCTTCTAGTTTTTTCATCTTTATTCCTCCTCTATCTTCTTTTATTACACAATGATAAATCCACGCTGCAAAGGATCTTCACGATCCACTACAAATTGATGGATTCCTGTGATATAACCTGTTAATGCAATTTCGTAGCCAGCTTCATGCTTTTGTATAATTCCAATGCTGCTACCAAAAATACTGTCATTTTTTTTGACAGCTTCTTCCCCTAAAACTGCTATTAACGCCAGTGTACTGTCTACACCGGGTGAACGTAATATATAGCCATCTCGTTCAAAGGTAACAGACCTGACAGAGCCATGTAACTGTTCATACATAATGACCCCATCTGCCTTACTATATTTCTCCCTTTCTAGTAATCCCCACGTACTGATTTCTGCTAATTCTTCTAAAACAATGGCTTTAATTTGCCGTGGCTTTTCGACCACCATGTAGCGTCGTTCATTATCAATAATGATTTGCTCACCTTCTAAATGTGCTGGCTTCACTACTAAATGAACGGATAATACGGCATCTCTCTTTTCAGAAAGTTTGACGTGGGCTTCATAGACGCCTTTGACTGTTTCAATAGAGTAAGTATTATTTTTTGAGAGTTCTATTGTTCCTTGCTCAATCAATGCTGTCATCGTGGCTACAAGTGCCTCATACTTAAAATTTGTAGAAGCTGCATGCTGGAAAAATAATAAGCGATAAGAAGCAATAGCGGATGGTAAAACAAGGCAGCCATTCATTCCACGGTGTCCTCGTGGCTCATTCAAAAGCTGTTGTTTTGTATCTTCAAATTGTGTATTTAACTGATGATCCGCTTCCAAAATATCTTCATGCATAAGCATGATTGGGGATTGCACTATGATGCGAAAGGCTTCTCCCACTACTTGTGTATCTATCGTTTGAAAAGACTTATGAAAATTCATGTTTATCCTCCCTTAGTGATCCATTGGCGGAATCATCAAATAGCCCTCTTTTAGTGGGTCCTGATCATTGTAAAAGAAACGATGCATCCCCATTACCCATGCTGATCCTGTTACCTCCGGAATAACAGCTGTTAAACCACTAATTGTTACTTCTTCTAATACACGTGCTTTAAACATTGTCCCCACAATACTTTCATAAACGAAGGACTCATGGAGATCGAGCTTATTTTTTGAGTAGAGTGTAGCAATTTTGGCAGATGTACCAGTGCCACAAGGAGAACGGTCAATTCCTCCTGGCGGAACAACAACTGTATTTTTTAAATCTGCAGATGGGTTAACTGGATCTGTATAAAACTCAATATGTGTAAGCCCACGGATAAATGAGAATTCAGGATGGACAATATCCTCCTTAGCATTTACAGTATTGCGGAGGCGAATAGCCGTGTTAATAATCTTCGTCGAGTTGTCTACAGCTAAGTCTAGATTGATTTTTCTAGCATCAATAATGCCGTAAAAGTTCCCTCCATACGCTATTTCACATTCCACTACACCTAGCTCAGCATCATTGATTTCAATCGTTTTTAATAAAAAGGATGGTACGTTTTTAAAGGTCACTTCCTTCGCTACTCCATCATCCACTTTAATTTGTACATCAATTAAACCTGCAGGTGTGTCCAATTTTATGTTTGTATAGGGTGTAATGACCTCTATTAAATTTGCTTCAATTAGTGCTGTACAAACCCCTATTGTGTCATGTCCACACATTGGTAAATAACCACCTGTTTCTATATAAATCACGCCAATATGGGCTTCGGGGTGGCAAGGATCTGTAATGATAACGCCTGACATTACGCTATGTCCTCGTGGCTCATTCATAAGAAATTTTCGAATCCAGTCATAGTTTTCTTGCATAAATAACATTTTTTCTGACATAGTTTTGCCTTCAAGCTTGGGCATACCACTTATTAATGAACGTGTTGGATTTCCACCCGTATGAGTATCAATCGTCGTAAATAGCTTTTGAAAATTCATTTATGAAGGACTCCTTTCTGAAAACGACTAAGATGAACCGGTTCAGTAGGAATACATGTATCTTTGTGCTGGAGTAATTCTTGGATAAGCTTTCCGGTAACTGCAGCTAAGCTAATGCCATCTCCTTCATGACCCGCTGCAATATAGAAGCCAGGTATTTCTTCTACTTCACAAATAATAGGTAAGTGATCTTCTGTCCATGGTCTTAATCCTGCATATGTACGAATAATCGACATATCAGCAATTTTTGGATAGAAACGCACTGCACGTCTAGCAATCATTTTTGCCACATCATGATTCACCCTCGTGTCAAAGCCTACAAATTCACGACTACTCCCTATTAAAAAATTCTGTGCCTCTGTCGGTTCAAACACTAAGGCTACTCCATATTTTTCAATATCCGCATCCACCTTACGCTCTCCACCAAACTTTGAAATTAAATAACCAAATTCCATAACTTTTCTTAGCCCAACTGGTTGCTGACGTGATGCGACCAGTATATGACCTTTGCGAGGTTTAATGGGAATATCAATACCAAGCATTTGTCCAATAAATGGTGCCCAAATTCCGCATGCATTAATGACTTTATTGGCGGTTATCCATCCGTCATTCGTTTCAAGTAAAAATGTATGATCTGGCTGTTTTTTAATACGCTTGACCTCTGTTTGTTTTTTTATCTTTGCCCCTAACTGTTCAGCTGAATGAAACATAGAAAATGTCAGCATGTATGGGTTCACTGTTGAATCAGTTTTACATTCCAATCCACCGTATAAGTCATCTGCGAAGTATTTTGATTCGTTCCGCAAATCCTCACGATCTAACATCGTAAAATCTAACCCCGCCTCTTGTTGGCGATTAACCCATTGTTGTGCAGCCTCCATCTCTAGCTCACTTTCACAAACAAGGATGCTGCCCGGATTTCGGTATTCAAAGCTCATATCTAATTCTCTATTTAGTTCATGAACCAATCTTTGACTGACTAAAGACATTTGACTGTCGAAGCCAGGATCTTTATCAATAGCTAAAATATTGCCATCACAACGAGAAGAAGTCCCACTCGCAAGTTCGTTTTTTTCAAGTATTGTGATATCTAAGCCAGCCTTTGCGCAATAATAAGCTATTGCTCCACCAATAATGCCACCGCCAATAATTACGATATCATGATGGGATTTCTTCATATCTCCCTCCTCCTTTCTATTCATGACTGTATGATGCAAAAAACATGCCAATCTATCAAACTCGAATTTGTTTGATAAACTAGGCACTATATGTCAAAATTATTTATATTATTCAAAATAATTGGACAAATGAACAATGAGGGGGGCTTATCTTGCATCCATATCATTTAATAATGAATAAAATAGTAAAACGTAACTTTGCTATTACAACTACTGACGACATTGTGTCCAAAATAAACGATGTCAGCAAACAATATTTTGTGATAGAAAATAATAAACCCTATGGAGCAATTCGCGGTAAAAAGAAAAATGATGTTCACTATGTTGCCTGTCTTACCATCCAGTCGAATTGCCCGCTTAAAATCGCCATTGAATATATGAAGGACTACGAATTTTTACTAGTTTGTAATGATGAAAAGCAATATTTAGGATATTTATGGAGAGAGTCCTTAACATACGACCTTGCCTATGAATTAGAATGCGGAAATGCTTATTTACAAGCCATATTAAATACTATTAATGAATCATGTACGGTCATAGATGCTGAACAAAATGTTATTTATTGGACGAAAGGAGCTGAAAGCATTTTTTCAGTATCCGGAGAAAATATTATCGGTAAGCCAATCACTCACTTTTTCAAAGAAGATCAACTAGAAATTTTACATACTTTACAGCATAGAAAATCTGTCTATCAACAGCAGCATTTTCCGCGGGAGGATCTCGTCGTCATGATTAACTCTAATCCTGTTATGCTGCAGGATAAGACAATAGGAGCGGTGGTTGCTGAAACAGATATTACCCATGTCAAAAAATTAAACGAAGAGCTTCATATTACCTCTGAGAAATTGTTAAATTTAGAGAAACAGATGAATACGAATGGCCTAGCCTTTGACCCATTCACCCTTATTCGTGGTAATAGTCCAAAGCTTAAAGAAGTATTAGAAAAAGTAAAAAAGGTCGCAGAAACCGAGGCAAATATTTTAATTTACGGAGAGAGTGGCGTTGGTAAAGAACTGTTTGCACGTGCAGTTCACGCTATTCGAGAAAAGTCTGAGGCACCCTTTGTTGCTATCAATTGCGGGGCCATTCCAAGCGGTCTGTTTGAAAGTGAGATTTTTGGCTATGAAAAAGGAGCTTTTTCTGGCGCCCATCAAAAGGGGAAAAAAGGTAAAGTGGAGCTTGCACGTGGGGGTACTTTATTTTTAGATGAAATTGGTGAGATGCCGCTAGACATGCAAGTCAAGATTTTACGACTGCTTCAGGAAAAAACTTTTTATACAGTTGGCGGTACAAAGGAAATGGACGTCGAATTTAATTTAGTAGCAGCTACTAATAGAGATTTGAAGCAATTAGTGGCAGAAGGCAAATTTAGAGAAGATTTATATTATCGACTGAATGTAGTGAATTTCACAGTCCCCCCTCTTAGAGAACGGGCATCAGATATATTAGAAATAAGCAATTACTTCTTATATGAAAAGTCGATTAAATATAATCGACCTATTCAAGGTATCCCAACTGAAATAGCAAATGTTCTTTTAAAATACCACTGGCCAGGCAATGTGCGTGAGTTATCGAATGTTATCGAGCGACTCGTTGTTTTTTCTGATGAGGGTGCCATTCATATGGAAGATCTCCCTACTGATATTTTAGCGGTGATGCCAAAAGATGAAACATTGGACGCTAAGAGGGAGTTTCCTCTAGGGACAGGGCTCCACCATCAGCTTGAGCATTATGAACGAGAAATAATATTAGACCAACTTGCTAAAGTAAATGGTAATAAAAAAACATGCGCTAAAATTTTAGGTATTACTCGTGCCACTTTATACAACCGATTAAACAAATTAAACATAGATGTCTAATTTCTTTGAATAGATGTCAATATTTCTATACACATCTATCGCATCCACCTAGATTTACTTTTCGTAGCTATTTTCTTTTCTTTGGCATAATTTTTGCATTATGTACTATGTTAAGTATTTTTTATAGTAGAGGTGGAACTATGCAAAATAAATCTATAATTGTATGCCGTTGTGAAGAAATTAGTTACGATGAATTAGTTGAAAGCGCATCAAAATATAAGTGCTCTGCACGAGAACTGAAATTACGAACGCGTGCAGGTATGGGTTATTGTGGCGGTCGTACATGCCGTACTATGGTAGATACAATTGCCAATCTTCATCATCCTCGTAAAAATGATGAAGTTTCATTAAAACATCAAGCCCCTATTCGACCAGTACGATTCTCCGACTTAGGGGAGGTTAACTGATGACAGAACGTATATTAAACCACCCCATTTTAGGGAACATAATACAAAGAGAAAAAGTGACCTTTACTTTTGACGATCATGAGTTTGAAGGTTACCAAGGTGAGTCTCTAGCGGCTGCCTTGCTAGCACAAGGAATACGGACTTTACGTTTGCACGAAGAAACTGGGCAGCCTCGAGGTATTTATTGTAATATTGGACATTGTTTTGAATGCCGTGTCACTGTAAATGGCTTAGAGGGCGAACGAGCATGCTTAACCCCTCTCTCAGATGGGATGGTTGTAAAAAGTGGACAGACACTTCCTACGACAGTAAGAGACTGGAGGAAGAATCATGAACAATAAAGTAGTTATTATTGGGGCTGGTCCTGCTGGGCTTGCGGCGGCCATTACATTAGCGGAAAAAAATATTGCAGTCCTTGTTATCGATGAATATTTATATGCAGGAGGTCGATTACTGGGACAATTATATGAAGAAAAGCCAGGAACATGGTGGAATGGCATTGTAGAATCTGAACGTTTAGTAGAACGTGCTAAAGCAGTCCATGTTGAGTTTTTATTACAAACAAGTGTATCCGACTTAGAAAAAATAGATGAAATGTGGATCATTCATACAACCAAAGGTGTATTTCGCACCCAACATCTGCTACTAGCTACTGGAGCTGCCGAATCGCCTTTCCCAATTCCAGGTTGGACGCTACCAGGGGTATTGTCTGTTGGAGCAGCACAAGTTATGACAAATGTGCATCGTGTGAAGCCAGGTAAACGTGGCGTCATTGTCGGAGTTAATGTGCTTTCTTCAGCTATTGCCATGGAATTACAATTAGCAGGGGTTCAGGTAGCCGCTATTACATTACCCCCTGCTAACTTGTTAACAGAAGGGAATAGCAATCCCTTAGAAGTTATGAACTCATTATTGCATGTAGCTCATATGGCTCCCTCCCCTTTTGTTAAGATGGGTAGCAAATTCATAAAAAATGACTTTATGAAAAAACTCGGTATTACCTTTTATCCTAAAAATGGTGTAAAAATGTGGGGTATACCTATTATGTTGCGTAAAGCGGTTATTGAAATCGTAGGTAAAGATCAGGTCGAAGGGGTCGTTTTAGCAACTGTGAATACAGACGGCTCTATTGTGAAAGGTAGCGAACAACGTATCAAAGCTGATTTTATTTGTATCGCCGGTGGCCTTTACCCTCTAGCAGAGCTTGCTTCTGTAGCAGGTTGTCCATTTCATTATATCGAACAATTAGGTGGGTTCATTCCTTTGCATAATGAACAAATGGAAACTAATTTAGAGGGATTGTATGTAGCTGGAAATATTACAGGAATTGAAGGAGCCAAGGTAGCATTAGCGCAGGGGGAAGTTGCAGCACTTACAATTGCTCAACGCCTCAATGGAGGAGCATCCAATCATGATATTAAGCTTGCCATCCAAGCTGTTGAAAAAACAAGAGCCACTGCACATATTCAATTTCATCCAGAAATTTTAGCTGGTCGTCAGCAGATGAAACAAATTTGGAATGAAACTGTTGGGTCTCTTACTATTCATTAAAAAACTATATGAAAGTGTAAAAGTCTTTTTCTCATCTTCATGAGTAAAAGGCTTTTTTGCTTTATGGCATAAAACATGCAATACATAGGGTGAGCTTTAAATTCATGAAGGGAGGCTTCCGCCATTTAAACATATGTCTGAACAAAAGCCTTATACACGCCTCATTCATATGGCAGGCATAATTCGCGTGAGGAAATGATTGCTGGTGATGTATAGTACACAAATTTTAGAGTGATAATTAGGATTTTGATTTAAGAAAAAAGGGGGAAACATCTATGGAGACAATCGTTAATACATTGGTCGATTATATTTGGGGAAATGCACTTGTATACTTAGCATTAGGGGTAGGTCTTTACTTTACCGTCCTAACAAAAGCTGTTCAATTTCGTTATATCCCTGAGATGATTCGATTATTACGTGAACGCAAAGAGTCAAAAGAAGGAATCTCATCATTCCAAGCGTTTTGTATGGCATTGTCTGGGCGAGTTGGTGTTGGCAATATCGCAGGAGTGGCTACGGCAATTGCTGCTGGTGGACCAGGCGCAGTATTTTGGATGGGTGTTATGGCATTTCTAGGGGGTGCAAGTGCATTTATTGAATCAACACTTGCCCAATTATATAAAGAAAAGGCTGATGATCAGTATCGTGGTGGTTCTCCATACTATATCGAAAAGGGTTTAAGACTAAAGGGTTTTGCTATATTTGTTGCGTTTGTTATCTGTCTTTCATATGGTGTTCTAGTACCGGGAATCCAGGCGAACACAATTGCCACTTCATTTAATACGGCTTTTCATATTCCACCCTTTATCACAGGTGCCCTAATCGTTATTCTTTTGGGATTAATCATATTCGGCGGTGTAAAACGCATAGCACGTGTTGCAGATAAAGTTGTGCCAATTATGGCACTTGCCTATGTAATTTTAACACTCATTATATTAGGAGCGAATGTAAGTGAAATTCCAGATATGGTTAAACTTATACTGACAAGTGCCTTTGGTACAAATGCAATTTTTGGAGGTATAGTGGGGACTGCCATCGCCTGGGGTGTAAGACGCTCGGTATTTTCAAACGTAGCTGGAGCAGGAGAAGCAACATTTAGTTCTGCTGCTGCTGAAGTATCTCATCCAGCTAAACAAGGTTTAGTCCAAGGGTTTTCCATCTATATTGATACAATTATTGTCTGTACGGCTACAGCTTTAATGATTCTCATAACAGGTATGTATAATGTTACTCCTCCTGGAACAACGACACCGTTAGTTGAAAATATACCAGGCGTTGTAGCAGGTACTGCTTATACACAAGCAGCAGTATCTACAGTATTTAATGATTTTGGAAGTGGATTCGTAGCTATAGCAATTTTCCTCTTCGCATTCACTACTTTAATGGCATATTATTATATTGCAGAGACAACTATTGTATATTTAGATAAAAAGCTTCGCTTCCCGTTTTTAAAATTAGTATTAAAAGTAATCTTCTTACTAGTTGTTTATGTTGGAAGTGTTCAATCTGTCAGTCTTATGTGGGGGCTTGGAGACATTGGATTTGGGAGTATGAGTTATTTGAACTTTATTGCTATTGTATTATTAACGAAACCAGCGATTCGAGTTTTACAAGATTATGATCGACAAAAAAAGGCTGGCCTCGATCCTATTTTTGATCCAAGAGAAGCTGGTATTAAAAATGCTGAGTTCTGGATAGAATATAGCAATAAGCATAAAAAGAAATGAATAGAAATAAAAAAACAGTCAGCACACAGCTGACTGTTTTTATTGCCTAGCGACGTCCTACTCTCACAGGGGGAAGCCCCCAACTACCATCGGCGCTAAAGAGCTTAACTTCCGTGTTCGGTATGGGAACGGGTGTGACCTCTTTGCCATCATCACTAGACTATAGTCGGCTTTCAATATACATCGTATTTCTTCGTCAGCTGCTGTCGTTCAGTCAGTCACGTACTTAAAGTACGCTCCTTCCCTCTCTCCATTGCTTCCTCGAACTACTCGTATCTTGAAACCCTTCATAAAAGAAATTATTCTTTC
>NZ_JSZM01000031.1:0-18428 GCF_000801965.1 Lysinibacillus sp. A1 | reverse complement strand
TTCTTTGCCCATCCTTCAGCTATCTGACTTCGACATGAGTTTCCTGTACATAAGAAATAAAGTGTATTTGTCATAGTAATTGCTCCTTATAATTTAATAGTTTTAAAGTATTTTTTCTGCCAACGTAAGGCAACCCATACAAGTCCAATGAGGACTGGCACTTCCACTAGTGGTCCAATAACAGCGGCAAATGCGACGCCACTATGCAGGCCAAACACACCCACTGCAACAGCAATTGCTAACTCGAAGTTGTTGCTTGCAGCTGTAAAAGAAAGAGCTACTGTGACAGGATAAGATGCCCCAACTTTACGGGAAGAGAAGAACGACACAGCAAACATGATCACAAAGTAAATAAATAATGGAATAGCAATTCGCACTACATCAAGTGGCAGTTCTACTAATTGCTCACCCTTTAAAGCAAACATCATCACAATCGTGAACAGCAGTGCAATTAAAGTAAGTGGTGAAATTTTCGGTAAGAACTTTTCTTCATACCACTGTTTTCCTTTTGCTTTAATCCCAATCCATCGTGTGAGGAACCCTGCAGCAAATGGTATCCCTAAGTAAATTAGAACGCTCTTTGTAATCTCCCACATAGAAACGGATACATGGAAATTCTCTAGACCAAACCAACCAGGTAATACATTTAAGAAAAAGTAAGCAAAAATTGAATATGTTAAAATTTGAAAAATAGAGTTAAATGCAACTAAACCAGCTACATATTCACGATCTCCACGCGCTAAATCATTCCACACAATCACCATGGCAATACAACGAGCTAAGCCAATCATAATGAGTCCAGCCATATATTCTGGGTAATCATGTAAGAAGATAATCGCTAAAAAGAACATGAGGAACGGGCCTAGTAACCAGTTTTGTATAAGTGATAGTAATAGCACTTTCCAATCCCTAAACACTCGCCACATTTCTTCATACTTTACCTTCGCTAATGGTGGATACATCATGACAATTAACCCTATAGCAATCGGAATGGACGTTGTACCAATAGACATAGACTCTAACGCTTCCCCAACATTAGGCATGGTGATACTTAATACAACACCTATTCCCATCGCAACGAATATCCATAAGGTAAGGTAACGATCTAGAAATGAAAGCTGCTTGGTTAAAGAATCATTACTCATGATCGCTTCCCCCTACATGGCAGCAATCTGTGCCACAGTTGCACCCGTTTAAAGGCTGAATTTGTTCTAAAATGCCCTTCATCAGTGGCGTTTGATCCTCTACTAAACGGTAATGTTTCCAAGTCCCTACTTTTCGTTCCGTAATAATGCCTGCCTCCTTTAATTTTCGTAGATGTTGACTAACGGCTGGTTGTGAAATACCTAACACATCCACAAAATCACATACACATACCTCCCCATTTTTCATGCATGCAAGTAATTTAATGCGATTTAAATCAGCTGCTGCTTTTAATTGTTTTTCTATTAGTGTGTTTTCCATTTATCTGCACTCCTTATATAATTATTTGCTTATATATTATTTTAAATAAAATCACCTATGTAAAAAAAGGTGACTTAATCCATACATAACTATATACTTATATTATAATTTTATATTTTAAAATGCAATAGATATTTCCCCATTTTGAAAAATTCTTTTTATTGTTGCTTTCAATTCCGGTTTTATTATTTCAGAATGAGATTTTTTTGCATTTTCTTCAGCGTCTTCGATGGTATTCGTTTTACTTATAGTTATAAGTGTACCTACAGCCACAGCATCTGTACGATTACTTCCATGATTACAATGAAAAATATATTTTTTCCATCTTTATAAGCACCTACAACTGTTTTAATAGATTTTCGTACGGTTGAGTATTATCATCAACAATAGGACAATACATGCTTCAGCTCTCAAATCAATTATTTAGTCTATTTTTTCGTTTTTCACGACACTTCTACAGCATCAGCAATCCCAATATAAATTCGATCTTTAATTCAATTCATCATAAGGTTTTGGCACCGTAATCACCTCTAATATCATTTCTTATCATGAGCTTTTAACTATAAATAAATACTATAAGTTAAAGTCAATTTATTTTATATAGACTGTTTATCAAATCATCATACTCCATTTGAAAAGCGTTCGCTAAGAGATGAATAAAAAACCTAGAAGGCTTTTAGTAATAAATTTATTGACATTAAAAAGAAGTGTTAAATTCTTTGGAAAAATTGCGATAAACAAACAACTTTATCGGTTACTTTTGAACTGTTCATGCGATTGGCTTTTAAATGTTTTATGATTAATTTCTTCTTAATTTGTAAAGCCTTTTATTAGATTGACTAAGTTTATACTGAGGTGATTAAGATAACGAAGTCTAAAACAATACTTATATTCATTTCATTCTGCATACTGTTAAGTGGCTGTTGGAGTAAACGAGAGTTAAATGAATTAGCCATTGTAGTGGCTGCAGGTATTGATAAAGTCGATAATGGATTTGAAGTTTCAGTGCAAATCGTTAATCCTAGTGAAATATCTTCACAAAAACCTTCTAGTAGCCAGGCAACAGTCATTACTTACCATTCTACAGGCGTATCTATATTTGAAGCAATTAGGAAATTGACAACAATAACGCCAAGAAAGGCATATTTTGCTCACCTTCAGGTACTTATACTTGGAGATAGATTAGCTACAGAGGGAATAAATGACGTACTTGACTTATTTGTAAGAGATCCTGAAACAAGAAATGATTTTGTAGTGGTAGTTTCTCGTGAATCGCCTGCTAAAGAAATTTTAAATGTGTTAACTCCAATAGAAAAAATTCCAGCAAATAAGATAGTAAACTCTTTACAAGGTACAGAAAAAGCTTGGGGTTCAACTTTATCGGTTAATGTAGATGAATTGGCAACAGTTATAAATAGCGAAAGAAAGAGTGCCGTTTTACCTGTAATTGAAATTCAAGGAGATAAGCAATTAGGTCTAGAAAAATCGAATGTTGAAAAAGTAGAAACCCCAGCAATTTTGAAATATGTAGGATTGGCTGTATTTAAACAAGATAGATTAATCGGGGTTTTATCAGAGGAAGAAAGTAAAAGCTTTAATTTCTTAAATGACAATATTAAAAGTACAGTTGTAGTATTCTCATGTCCTACTACCGGGAAGTTGACCACTGAAATTACTGAATCTACAGCTAAGATTAAAGGAAAATATAAAAATAATACACCCAAAATAAATATTAACATTCATATAGATCAGAACGTGGGAGAAGTTCAATGTGATCTAAATTTAACTGATAGTAAAACGATTGAATATATTAATAAAAAAGCTGCACAAACTATCAAATCTCAAATTGAAGAAACGATTACTACCATTCAACAAAGTTATAAATCCGATATTGTAGGATTTGGTGAATTGCTCTACCGTGAAAATTATAAAAAATGGAAAATCGTTAAAGATGATTGGTCTACGATATTTCCGGAATTAGAGGTAGAGGTTGAAGTATATGTCAATACTAGCAGCGTCGGAACAGTTAATAACTGGAGATCTAAAAAATAAAATAACATATTGTTGAAATCAAAGTGTAGTTATAAACAATAACTTTCTAAGTTGAAAACCACGCATTTTGAAGAGGTCTATCAGAATTCAAAATGCGTAGGTTTGATCTATTGATTTAGATATGGTCTTTGAAAAAAATTTATTATTCACTACATAATTTATTATGAGTCACAAGAAAAGTAATTATTTTTTGATCTGTTTCTTTTGATGACTTTCCAAGCCAAATCAAATGCCCCCATGTGTCAAGTAAACATAATTCTGAAGAAATTATATTTTCATGTGCAAAGTAAGCATGCTCCAATGATACAGATCCATCATATTTACTATGCATTATAAAGGTTGGGCAAGCAACTGATTGTAAAACATTATTCGATATTTCACCAATATTTCTTAAATCAATAAAAAAACCATTACCTGATCGTTGACGATTGTTCATTTTTCTAATAGCCTCTATATCTCCTGGATAAAATCCCTCCCTTGCTTCACTATATTTCAGTTTACTAAAAGACTGAAACATCTGTTTAAAAACAAATTTTGGAAATGCATTATTTAGCATAGAAATTAATTTCCATGTATATTTCTCTATATTTGGGTGAAATAAAAGTTTTGCAGCTTTATATTCTTTATCCTTCGAGGTAAGCCATTCTTTTGTAACAGCTGATTGTAAGGTAAGTGAACAAACCTTTTCTGGATATCTGGCAGCAAAATAAATACCACTTGGACCTCCAGCAGATATAGCAAGTAAATGAACTTTTCTTATATTTAAAAAACCTAATAATTCTAAGTAATACTCGCACGCAACGGAAAGGCTTTTTCCCATTTCCTTAGATGTACTTCCGTAACCTGGTCTTGAAGGTGTAATAACAGAGAAACCTTTCTCTACTAATGCACTATACCCAAATTCTTCTCTGCAATTTGAGTGGCCACCATGTAAGACCAAAATCGGTTCTCCTTTTCCAATAATAGAATACTCTATAGATATTCCTCCAATGGAAAGTATCTCTATTTTTCTTTCCATAATTCATCCCCTATTAATATACATTGTTAAATAATAATTTCCTCTTAACAAAACTACTCAGTTCTTTTCTATGACTGAAGTTCTTAAACTAATTGGTGAAAATATCAGCATCATCTTAATTGCATAATTAGGAATTTAGTAAAACTAATTATATCTTAACTTTTGTGCTGCCATAAGACACCTTTTAAAAATTAACGTTGACTTTCCTGATTTTCTAATGATTCTAAATACCTGTAAAGTGTCGATTTACTGATACCTGTTTCGTTTTTTATCTCAAGTAATGTGAAGTTACCTGAATGATACATAGAAACTGCTTTTTGAATATTAACATCAGGTTTTCTAGGTCGCCCAATTGTCTTCCCCTGCTCTCTTGCGTTATCAATTCCGTTTATAGCTGACTGTTTCGCAACGTCTGTTTGGAATTGCAAATAGTACATTGTGATTTCCTGAAAAGAACAAGTTAGAGTACGGTTACTATAAAGATCTTCATTTAAAAAATGAATGGAGACATCATCTTTTTCACATAATTTTAATATTTCATTAAGGTGTCGAGTTGTATCAGCAATGGCAAGCATGCGTTGAACAAAAATAGTATCACCAGGTTTCAATACCATAAGCATTTCTTCTAACTCAGTCCGTTTTTTAGGTGTCCCATGTGATTCACGATAAATGATCTCGCATTCTTTAGGTAATGCATTTATCTGTTTTTCACATGTTTCATCATCATATAAAGGTCGTATATAACCGTAAATCATCAATTTACCTCCAATTTAATTCCCAAAAAGGTTCCCTTTTAGGAATATAGATGTTAAGATACTCATAGAATTTAATAATAAAGGAGAATATCATGCAAAGTTTAAAACAACAATGGTTCGGAAACATCCGAGGCGATATATTGGCAGGAATCGTCGTGGCACTTGCACTTATACCCGAAGCCATAGCTTTTTCAATTATTGCAGGCGTGGACCCTATGGTAGGGTTATATGCATCATTCTGTATCGCTGTCATTATAGCATTTGTCGGCGGTAGACCAGGTATGATTTCAGCTGCCACGGGTGCCATGGCTCTTCTAATGGTGCCTTTAGTAAAAGAATATGGACTTGATTATTTACTAGCGGCTACTATCTTAACAGGCATTATACAGATACTATTCGGCTTGTTCAAGGTAGCTAAGGTAATGAAATTTATTCCAAATGCTGTGATGATTGGTTTTGTTAACTCATTAGCTATTTTAATTTTTTTAGCACAAGTTCCTCATTTCATCGGCATTTCTACAATGACATATGTTTTTGTGGCAGTTACCCTTTTGCTTGTGTATACATTACCAAGGTTTATTAAGGTAATTCCAGCACCACTTATAGCAATCGTTGTATTAACAGCTTTAGCAATTTTTAGTGGGGTAGAATTAAGAACCATCGGAGATTTAGGGAACATTACAAAATCACTACCTACTTTTCTCATCCCTAATGTGCCTTTTACTTTTGAAACACTTCAAATAATTTTCCCATATTCATTAGCGTTAGCTATTGTCGGTCTACTTGAATCTTTATTAACAGCACAAATCGTAGATGATATGACAGCAACTGAAAGTGAAAAGAACAAAGAAGCAAGAGGTCAAGGGATTGCTAACTTTATTAACGGGTTCTTTGGTGGCATGGCTGGTTGTGCAATGATAGGTCAATCTGTTATCAATGTGAAGTCTGGTGGTAGAGGGCGTTTATCTACCCTTGTAGCAGGATTATTCTTAATCTTTTTAATCATTGTGTTAGGCGATTTGGTTGTAAAGATTCCAATGCCTGTATTAGTAGGTATCATGATTATGGTAAGTATCGGTACTTTTGATTGGGGTTCTTTTAAATATTTAGTGAAGGCACCTCGGACTGATGCTATTGTCATGTTAGTTACCGTGATCATTGTTGTTTACACACATGATTTATCAAAAGGAGTTATTGCAGGCGTTATTTTAAGTGCAATTTTCTTTGTAGTAAAAATCTCAACATTGAAAGTTTTACAAAATGGGAATATTTATATCGTAGAAGGGCAATTGTTTTTTGCATCTACCGATAACTTTATTAATTACTTTAAAAATGCTGAGTTTAGTTCTTCTAAAATCACGATAGATTTTTCAAATAGTCATATTTGGGATGATTCAGGTGTAGGTGCTTTATTTAAAGTAAAAGATTTACTGCAAGAAAAAGGAGTTATTATCGAAGTTACAGGACTAGATACAGCAAGTCAAAAAGTTATGGATCGATTAGATGGAATGTCATCATCTCATTAGAGGAGGAAAAGTATGTATAATCACATTTTATTAGCTGCAGATGGTTCGGAGAACGCCTTACGAGCAGCAAAAGAAGCTGTTAAAATCGCATCAAATAATAAGGAATCGTTAATAGATATTGTCTACGTTGCAGACTTTGAAAAGTCTAAATCTGATGTTTTACATGCTGGCTCTAGCGAAGCTTTACATCTTGAACGTCGTAAAAAGGTTCAAAACATTGAAAAGCTATTAACCGAAGCCAATGTTAATCATAAAGTAACAATATTACACGGAATACCAGGTCCTGAAATCGTTAAATATGCAAATAATACAAAAGTTGATCTAGTTGTTATTGGCAGTCGTGGACTGAATGGTCTACAAGAAATGGTACTTGGTAGTGTTAGTCACAAGGTAATGAAACGTGTTAACTGCCCTGCTTTAATTGTTAAATAAAGAGTACGTCTTGCTCTAAAACAACCTAATTAGATACTTTAAAAGTTTTTTTGAATCACCCTTTAGGGGAACAGAGCAACATCAAAAGAACCTTTTGTTTTTATTCCTAAAATTTGATACTAAATAAAATGGCCAGGTATCTCACTTTTAATTGAGCGCCTGGTAATTTTATTTTTACTAGAATTTTTTATAACTTCTATCCTAAATGAATCTTAATAAATTTTTCTAGATATTGAAGTTTAGTCAAATTACTTTCATCTTTACCCAATCTCAAATTGAGGTATTAATTCGAAATAAATACTATCTATGTTTTTTCATTGAATTGAATTAATCCCTCAAAATATTAACTTTAGCACGTACTACTACATATAACTATGTTTAATTATTACTTCATAAAACATCTTATAAGTTGCTGCTGTGCTTCTTTATTATTATTAAAGCTAAAACAAATTCCACTGGCATCATGATGAAATCCATTATAAGAACAATAATCCTGCAATTGCACCACTTAATACAACTATCCACGGAGGTAATTTCCAATAAACGAGCATACTAAATAGAATTGCTACGAGAATAAAATCAATTGTTTCGTGAATAGAGCTAGTCCATATCGGATGATACAAAGCAGAAAGTAGTATTCCTACTACCGAAGCATTAACGCCCATAAGCGCACCTTTGATTTTTGGGTTATTACGTAACATATCCCAAAATGGTAAGGTACCAAGAATTAATAAGAATGCCGGTAAAAACACCGCAAATGTTGCAAATAATCCACCTTTCCAACCTGCAGTTACTGCTCCAATGTATGTAGCAAACGTAAATAAGGGACCAGGTACGGCCTGCGCTGCTCCATATCCTGCAAGAAATTCCTCTTTACTCAACCAACCAGTAGGTACAAATTCTTGTTCTAATAGTGGTAATACAACATGCCCCCCACCAAAAACTAGGGAACCAGAGCGATAAAAACTATCAAACATAGTAACCCATTGTGATGATGAATTACTACTTAATATAGGTAAAAAAAACAGTAATCCAAAGAACAAAGTCAAACAAAAATATCCTAGCCTTTTAGATACAGGGAAAAGTGTAACATTCGTTTTTTCCCCTCTTTTAACTTCTTGGCGGTATAAAAGATAGCCAATAAATCCAGCTATAAGAATTACACCTATTTGTGTAAATGCTGTTTGCCAAAGTAATGTAACTACTAGTGCAAATAATGCGATTGTTTTTCTTTTGATATCAGGAGTTAAATTTTTTGCCATTCCTAAAATTGCATGAGCAACAACTACCACAGCAACAATTTTTAAACCCTCTATCCAACCAGCGTCTTCAATGCCAAACGTTTGGAGTGCAGTAGCAAAAATAATAAGTGCTATTATTGATGGAAGGGTAAACCCTAGAAATGAAATAATTCCTCCTATAATCCCACCACGCATAACACCTAAACCAATTCCAACTTGACTACTAGCTGGTCCAGGTAAGAATTGACATAACGCAACTAAGTCAGCGTAACTCCTCTCATCCATCCATTTTCTTCTTTGAATATACTCTTCATGAAAATATCCAAGATGGGCGGTTGGACCGCCGAATGAAGTGAATCCTAGTCTTGTAGATACAATTAAAATTTCTAACCAATTTTTTAATTTGTTCATATCTTCACCAACTTTTACTAATCTTTAATTTCTTTAAATAATTCGAAAGCCTTCGCACGGGCTTGTTCAAGTACTGCTTCCCCTTTAATTGTAGTCGTATAATACTTTCTGATCTTCCCCTCCACATTTTTTTCTTCTTTTAGTAATAATCCATCTGATTCCAT
The DNA here is from genome assembly GCF_000801965.1 of Lysinibacillus sp. A1. Lineage (NCBI taxonomy): Bacteria > Bacillati > Bacillota > Bacilli > Caryophanales > Bacillaceae > Lysinibacillus > Lysinibacillus sp. A1. Next base: position 9,365 of record NZ_JSZM01000031.1, on the reverse strand, counting down.
ACTGTGTAAAATAGGATATAATGTGCCGGAGCTAATTTCATATCCATGTTGATGTAATTCTTCTAGCATCCAAGCACCATAAATAGGATGATCCTTTGCGTGATGAAGAATATGAATTTGTATAAAGCCTAAGAAGAGCTTACGTAGAATCTTGTCTTCCATTATTATTCCCTCTTTTCAATATCGAAAAACGATATCGGAAAACGATATCGAGATGGCACACTTAAATTACCATATATACTTTTTTATTTCAATCCGTTTAATATAATTATAAATTAATTTACATTATCTTTACATAATAAGAAAACTAAACATATAAGTTTCAAAACGAGATTGATCATATACTAAAGTGTTCGAAAATTAATAATAAAGTATGCTTATTGAGCTAAAAGGAAATTTTACAATGATTATTACTGTTTCCTTTTTTTAGACATAAAATAGAGTACGTTCAGTTTGCTAACATACTCTATTTTTATATTTTAAATATTCTCTATTAAAATCTCTTTAGTAACGAATTATGAAGCTTCACCGTTTCGTCTACACTATTTATTCGAAGCGTAACATGTTGTTCTTTTAATTCTTTGATAAATGCATATACCATGTTGTTCATTTTTCTCCATCCTTTTTATCTAGGTTATTTTCAATACACGACATACACTTTGCCCCTTGATAGGGTTCTTTTACTACATCAAGAACTTTATTGCATAGTTCACACTTAACTTGATAGATCATTTAACAACCTCCTCTAACGAGCATAGCCATCTAACATGCGGTCAAATTCATCCAGGTTTCGTTCCTTTTTAAAGTCATGGTACGTTTTTCGTAATCGATAATTCAAGTTGTTTAATGCATGATTCAACCGTTTAGAAACCTGTAAATTTTGTCGATACATAGGACCTTGATACTTCCTTTGAGATTTAGATAGTTCATACAAACGATGATCAGCTTCTTTTTGATAGGCGCGCATTTCAGTTAAAACCGCATTTCCCATACGTTTTTTCAAATCATCTAGTTTGGTCTGCTTATAGTTTTGATACTTGCTGCCCTCACCGTACTTTTCCCTCATAACTTCAACTTCTTCATCCAGAAGTCTATGAAGATCTTTCATTTCATTTTTATAGTAACGATCTAAATAAATATCAACGATTTGATCAATGTATGGTCTTGCCCCATCAATAGACTGATAGCCATACCTCCATTGAGATCGATCTGGAGGTAATCGTTGAAGTGCTTTTCGAAATATTTTTTTTGTTTGGCGGTGTGTAGATAAATCGATTCCTTTTTCTTTTTTTAAATTCACACTACCCCGAATCAAATCCGTAACAAGATTACGTTCCTTTGTTCGATCCATAATAAGGTTGGCTACTTTCGACTTCATTTTATCCAGGGAACCTTGTTTACGTTTGGCCCGAACTTGTTCTTCCCATTTACCTGTTACCAAATTCTTTGTCCATTTTTTAACCCGTGTGGGTATCGGCTCTACTGTCGCTATATGAACATGAAGATTATCCGTGTTGTAGTGAATTGCTGCAGACCATACGGCACTATCCATCATATTCTCTGCTTTTAACATTTCGTTTACTGCAGCTCGCACAGTATTTTTCATTTTGACTTCATTAACTTGTCCACTTTCATCCATTAGTCCATACTTTTGTAGCCAGGTGTTATCGAAGCTAATCACGTCTTGCCAAAGTGGTGAACCATTTTCTTGTGCCTGTTGAAACAAATCTTTTAATGAGTTTTTTTGTTCCGCATTGATCATATCTTCAGTAGAAGAAAACAATGCACCTTGCTTTTTTTCATCTCCCATATAGTCCATATACTGATAAAAAACAGAGAAAGAATCATTTTCTTCAAAAACAATCTTCTCGTTTACTTTCGCAGCATCGCGATCAATATAACTAATAAAATCCTGATACTCATCGCTTGATGGCATTACAAATCGACTTTTTAAAATAACACCAGGAGAACTATTCATATTAATCTCCTTCTATCCATTAAGAATCTTGATTATCTGACAAAGTTCTTTTTGTCTCTCGATCTATTTTCTTTTGACGATTATGAGCAATACGATCCTTAATTAATTCCTCAGCTTCTTCAAAAGGCACTGTTTTATATTTATCTGTAGAACCTAATTGTTTTGCATCGGTCATAATGAAATAGTGATTCCAAAATTCAAGCATCATTTGAGTATTACGATCAATAACATTACTTGTTACACGTACTCGCTTTAAGTCTTCTGTAATTGGCTCAAAAATTCGTTGCAAGTGTTGATACATTATTGCATCTATTTCAGTAAGTAAAGCTTGATTTTGAGAAGACTCATTTGCAAAATAAGAATCAACTAGATACTCAATAACAGCCCCATGTGAGGATAATTTTCTATCCTTCTTTAACTGATCAATTTTTTTAATAGTGGACTCAGTTAAGAAAAGATTTTTTTGTTGTTTCTTATTTTCATTACTCATTTTGCTTCAACTCCCTTCCGACCACTTCAATTAATTGCTGCTGTATTTCTTCCTCATCACTGTCAAATAGTAAGTACAACATCGATTCAATTCGCGATATACGCTCATATAGTTCACTTTGTTGTAGTAAGTATTGTTCCATTTGTTTTTGAGAAGACATTACAACCTTTTCAAAACGATCTCGTTCTTCAATGAACACATCATAGTAGGCTATTCGTTCAAGCAATGATTTTAAATATACCTGGCGTGACACCTTTGCTTTTTTAGCAGCTTTTTCAATTTTATCTATTGCTAATTCATCGACATCTCGAACTAATATATCCCCCATTATTCGTTCACCTCTTGCTCAATAACTTTATGCACTTCGCGATTTAAAACACCCTCGATTGAAATAAGTTTCTTCAGCAACTCTTCATTCGATTTTGCAAATGTCGCAAACACATCTATATGCATCCCCAGCATTTCTTCAAAGCGATTTTTTTCTTCTTGAAATAAATTTGGAGTCGTTATCCGTTCTAAATGAAGATTGATAAAAGCATTTTGTGTCATCTTCTTTTTCTTGGCCATGCTTGCTATTTTTTTCTTAATTGCTGGATCGACACGTGCTTTTATTTCAGCCATTGTACAATCTCTCCTTAACTTCAAAATCACTAGGGCACAGAGCGTTTCGTCTCTTTTAGAGACGAAACTGAAAGTAGCCTGCTAAAGCAGGCTACTGAGTGAAAGAGCATAAGGGAAATCTGCTATCACTTCGGGTGATAGACTAGGCAGAGCCTAGTATTTCGATGTCCCCATAAAAAAGCGCCTTTCTACATATTTTCTATACAAACATACTTTCCCTTCTATATACTTTCTATATAGTTTTTCAATTAAAATTCGAGCTATTTTTAACACTAATGCAACTAAATTTCATCTCAATAAACTATACTGACGCATCTTTAGCTGCCTCTTTTTTCTTTTCACCAGAGCGAATCATTTCAATTTTTTGTTGCAACTTCTTTCGCTTATTTTGCAATTCTAGTAGATTATTTTGATATTCTTTTTTCTTTTCATTTACGTTTTCAATAGCCGTTTTTTTCTTTACAAGTTGAAGATGTACCTCTTTTTTTTCATCTTCTGTCTTATACACAAGTTCGCTTTCAAGTTGCTTCATTTCGTTTTGGATCGATGCAATAATGTCATCTTGTAATGGAAGCTGCTCCTTTTCCAACGTATGAATCTTCTTAACAATTTGTTCAATTTCAAGCGCAATAAACTCTTCTTGATAAGCGATTTCTGTCTTTTCTTTCAAGGTTTTATCCTCGCTTATTTTTCGATAATCGCCAACAATAATCTTTTCTTTTGGCTGTGGTAAATCTAAAACAGCTGATGGATCGACTGCTCCTTTTTCAGCGAACAGCTTATCTCTTGCCTCACTTTCCAGTATCTTTTTATCGCGAATTTCCTTTACAAATAAACCAATAACAGAATAATTTTGAGGCACTTCTGAAATATGAAGAACGAATTGATTATCTTTTTGATAGATAATTTTCACAGGGTAAGACTCCAGTGTTTTGGACGCTTTGGCCGCAAATGCAAAGGTAGGCTTGACATTATCTGAGCCTGTATATCGTGTCTCAAGCAATACTTCCATGAACCCTTTTTCAGGGTTATAGTGCCATTTCTTTAAAATTAATGTCGTTTGTTCTAAACCTATTACGTCTTTATTAAAAGGGGTTTGCTTAATAGGATTATCATCATACATCCACAATTTCGATGTAAAAATAACCAAAAAACTAATGATCACAAACGCCATCAAACTTACATAAAATTTATTTTCTCTGCCTTTATTTATTTTTAATTTCACAAGTTAACGCCCTCCTTTATTCAGAGAAATCGGCCACTCTTCCATACCCCACAATGACAGATCCCCAATAACCAGTTAGCGCGTCATCATAACGCACTCCATCATTTTGTGAGTTAAACATTTTTCCGTTTCCTAAATACATACCAACGTGTGTAACTGGTGCGTAATTAGCACTTTTAAAGAAAATTAAGTCGCCTGGTTGCAATTGGTCCCGTGTAATTGGTTGCGCAAATTGATATTGTGTATACGCTGTACGCGGTAGTTGGATACCAACTTTTGCGTAAGACCATTGCATTAATCCTGAACAATCAAAGCCCATTTTTGGATTGTAGCCACCCCAAACATAAGACCAACCTTCGTACTTTAACATCTCGTTTAAAATCGTTTTAAAAGCTTCATTTCCAACAATTTGTGAACCCATAGGAGAACAATTCATCGTTAAACCACCCAATTCACTAGCAAATTTAGTGACCGTTGGTACCCAATGTGCATTCAAACCGTTTGGATCATTTGCTGCTCCGATTGGTGCATAAACGCTTCCTAATGATTCAATTGTTGAGAGTCCGTCATCGATAATCCGACGCTTTAAATTCGCCATCGTGTATGACAAACCTTCCTTTAAAGAGGAAAAATGCATTAACTTAGACCAACCAGTGGCCGGGTCCATGATGCCTCCTGGATTGTTTTTATTCACCACCGCATTCGATGTCCCTCGACCTGTTTCGTGAAAAGCAATGGCTGCAGCCAAGACAGGATCAATACCATTTAGTCGTGCAAGTTCAATAAATAAATCACCTTTTCCAGTAAAAGCTCCTGCATTAGAAAAGGCAGCATTCCAACTAGCTTCATCGATTTCTCCTGTCACGGAACAAGAGGATAAACCATTTCCTCCAATCGGTGAACTGTTGCTACCTGAGCCTCCAATTGCACCAATTATGATGATGATCGCCAGCAAAATGACACCCACAATTGCAAAGAATGAAAGCCCTAACGAGCCTCCAATCCATAGCAAAACCTTCTTACCTACCTGCTGTCCAATAAAATTTATTAGTTGCTTCATACTCGATTCAACTCTTTTACAACCCATTCTCCAGACTCAGAAAGTGTTAAGGTTAATTTGTACATGTTAGACTGCTCTCTAACTTTCTTGCCTGCAGAAAGAACATCCCATGTTGCATAGATCATAAAGCATATATCTCGACCTCCCTGTGCCTCTATAGACGATACTTCCTGTGACTGGACCTTTCTTGTTAGTTGATCCTTCGGAGCTAATACTTCATTTTGCACGACAATTAAAAATGGAGCTGTAGAAATTTCCTTCCACATCTCCATGTCTGCATCATTTTCTAGCCAAGATTGCATAACTTTCTCTGCTATTTTTTTCGCTGTCTGCACCTTTTCTTCACCGAATTTTGTCACGTATTCTGCGTTATAATCGATTTCAGTATTCCCAATAGGTACTTGTTGATCTTTATAGTTTTCATCCTCTGAATTTGTTTTTTCCACCTCTATAGGATCTGTGTAGCTATATTCTTTTTCTCCATCAAATCCAGTATCATTTTTATTTTTCCCATCATAGAAGAAAATTTTTATCATGAATGCTAACATGACCAAACCAATGAATACGACCAATATTAATTTCGACTTTGTTGAACGTTCCACATTACATACCTCCTCTAAAGATAGCTAGTTCTTCCTCAGATGCTTCTACTGAAAACATCAAGTTGCCAACACCGCTAATCGACAATAAACAATCTCCTTGTTGTAATTGAGGTATTTGAGCCAACTCACTTTCGTTGATCTGTCCTTCAAAAATAGACCGCATAGCATCTAATGTATTGGCATCTTGCTGCATAATAAATTTGTATTGAGTTAGTTCAAATAAGGTACGAATCTTCGTCACAACTTCTGAATCCGCATGCTCTGGCACAACATCTCGAATGGATTGTGTTGCGAATACCAATCCACCAAGATATTTCCGAGCTTCCCTTTCGAATTCTATTAAGTAATCAACGGCCAGAACATTATCTGCATTGATAATACGATGAGACTCGTCTATAAAGATCACCGATCGTATAGCATCATCTTCATTAAAATTAGGGTCTTCATAGATAGCTTTTAATTGGGGAGCACCAATTTGAATAAGATTATCCCAAATCAATGAAAGTGCACTAAACATTTGTGCATTAAATATATTCTTCGATAATCTTGTGAGATTTCTAATAGAGAACATAATGATTTGTTCGTTTGTAAATTTTGGCAACGTTGTATGACCGTTAAATAAATGGCCGTATGTGTTCACCAAGTTATCAATGACTAATTCAATTTTTTCTAATCGATTAGCCCGTGCAATAGATAGTTCTGGTCGAATGATACGTCTTTCAGCATTTTCGTATAACTCATCACGAACATACACTAAGAAATCACTGAAAATTGGGTACTCTTTGTTTTTTAACTCTGTCACGCCTGTTGTTTCAATACGCTCTTCAAACCCCAGAGAATGATAAAATTCTCGCGTTATTTTCTTAAATTCTTCCATTTCTTCTGTCGATGGGTTGATTGCTAAAAACTGATAAAACGTAGCTAATTTTGAAAGGTGTTGCATAAAACTTAATTTTTCACTCTTTTGATCCGAACCATCGCTTACACGATAGATGTGTAAAGGATTGATAATACCATGCGAACCGTCAAGACTAATTAATTGGCCGTTTAGTGTTTTGGTTGTTGTTTCAAATTCACCTGTTACATCAAATCCTCGAATAAAGTTTCCTCGACAGGCATTGTCTGTAAAGAGCTTTTTTAACAAGGTTGACTTACCAGCTCCCATTGTCCCAACTGCAACAGCATTATAGTATCGACGTTTTTTATCCCTATGGAACAAATCATAAATGACATTACCACCACTAAATGTTGTGCCTAAATAACTTCCTGTTGGATCATTAAGCTCTGAAAAATGAAAAGGCAAACCTGCAGCTAATGAAAGCGCTGGTATGCCTTTACTTTCTCTTTTATTTTGAAATGTTTGTTGCTCTTCATAAGGAACAAAAAGGGACTGCCATTCCCAACTACTTTCATTAAGAAATGTCGTTCCCTTAAATCCATACGAAACTAAATCCGTTTCAACTGCTTGTACTTTTTGTTCCAGTTCATGCATTGTTTTGGCATGTACAAATAAACGAATATCGACAAGCTTTACGACTTCACCCATTTGTGAAATTTCCTGATAAAGTCTTTCTAACTCATGATAACTATTTTGAGCATCCATTTTTTCAGATTGTTGTTTACCACTAGAATAACGTACGGTCTGCTCTAACATACTTTTATTAATGGAACTAACCGTTTCATCTTTAGGCATTGTCGCAGTATCCATCGTGACAATGACATCACGCATGGAAAATATTTTTTCTAACCATAGTTTTGATACACCCGTTGGATAGTCCCATATATGTATACAGGCCTCATAACCGTCTCCCTTTTGAATGTATTTATCTTTAAATTGAATGCCACCCTGGGGCTGTATGGCGGCTAAAAAAGCAGGGTTATGCTCTTTCTCTTGCTTCTCTCGCTTGGATTCATCTGGTTGCTTAAACTTCAAAACAAAGTCTAATATAAACTTCTTAACAGAGTCTAATAGCTTCATCGTTAATCATCCCCCTCCTATACTTATAATTTTGAGTTTTGATTGGACATCATAAATAAAATGTCTTGCTTCTTTTCATTTGATAAAGTTTGCAAAGGGAATGATTGTCTCATCCCTCTCACCACTTGCTTTTTTTCATCCTCTAAAGTCTGAGGTGATTTAGCATAAATGAATAAGAAAAATTCACGATTTGTACGTTCACGCTCTAAAAATTCTAACTCAAATAACTTCCGGTTGATAGAACGTATGCGTAAGGGATCTGTCGTTCTTTCTCTTTTTCTCTCCCAATAAAGCCTTTGCTTTTCTGTATTGGCTGGAAAGTTTAACCCGACAACTTTATCTTGGGACGCAGAACTACGATAAAAGCGAGCTTTTTCTAAAAGTTTTATTGTTATATCCGTATCCGTTAGTGAATGCAAGTCATTAGGCGTTATTTGAAAAATATCCATATAGTAGCCTTTTTTCATCACAATGTAATCTTCAGTTATATCGAGAAATGGCATAATCATGGGGGTCTTCCGTAAAACATGTGATTTTCTTTCAATTTTTTTCTTTGATGTTTTATTCTTTTGAAAAAAAGGATACTTTTTTAAAAAGCTTTTTTTAGATGCTTTTTCCTCCGTATAAGTAGGGACAATTATAGGCTTGATTTTCTCTTTATTCACGATGATCCCCCTCTCCATATAAATAATCATTCATAACTTTTTTTACATCTACTGCATGATAGGTATATTTATTACGCTTGAAATAAAAATACAATGACATGTAGTTTTTGAGTCGCGGATTATTTCTGGAAGGCATCACCATCCAAAACAATGTACCACCTGCAATCAATATATAAGGAATAAACAAAATACCGTGTACTAAATCTTTTAATACGGTGAAAAAAAGAAAGAAGCTAACCAATAAAATGATTAACTCCTTTACTTCTAAACCAACAATCCTTGGCTTTGCTTTGATTTCTTTTGGAATATCATACATTATTCTTGGTCACTCCCTTGTTTTTTTTCTTTTCCTACTTTTCCTACATTATTGGTCATACGGCGGATATTTTGACCAAGTGTAAACCCACTATTACCAGCACGATTCACACGTTCCTTAAATTGTTGTACAGAAGGATTTCCGCCAAGAATTGTATTTGTATGCACGGACTGTTTATGCCCATAAGTTTTAGGATTAATAGGAGAAGACTTCTGATTAGGTTGCATAGTACTACCTTGACCTCTTACAGTCGAAACTACCGGCCCTTGCTGTACATTTCCTGGTGTCACAACATTTCCTGTACCCGATGTTGCTGTCACTCCTGGTGTACTTGGCTGTGGTGCTACCCCTACTGATGGGATTGTTTCACTTACTTGATGTATATTTGCTCCTGTTGGAACATTTCCTGCACCCGATGGCGTTGTCACTC
>NZ_JSZM01000030.1:0-28175 GCF_000801965.1 Lysinibacillus sp. A1 | reverse complement strand
GGGTTTTGTCCCAGCCTCTTATTTGGTTTTCTCCCTTCGTATTTAAACCATTTGTTCTCCAATTAGATCAAACTTCAGCAGGTTATTGTTTACCTCCAAATAGCCCTAAATCATCAGAAAAAAACCATGTTCATCCCATTCTAAAAAGTCTCAACATTGTTATTTTATTGACATCTAACTGTAATAATATGATGTTAAAATCATTTTTGTATTAAATTTTAACATTATAGGAGGAAAGAAAGCATGAAGAGCAGTAAAAAGTATCGATGGGGCATGAAATTAGCGGCATTGGCATTAAGCACATCCGTACTTTTTTCAACAGTAGAATCAGCATCAGCTGCGACCTATACCGTTCAATCTGGTGATTCTTTATGGAAGATTGCCAATCAGCACGGTGTATCCTATCAAACATTGATGAACTTAAATCATTTATCGTCTTCCAATATTTATGTTGGACAAAAATTAACGATCAATCAACAACTATCTACCACACCGAACGCGTCGTCCAAATTACTACAGGTCGCCAAGCAACAATTAGGTGTCAAATATACATTTGGTGGGGTAAAACCGAGCACAGGCTTTGACTGCTCAGGCTATATCACCTATGTCTTTAATCAAGCTGGTAAGTCAACACCACGTAAAACAGCAGCAGGATTTTATCAGTCCGCTAAAAAAGTAAGTTCTCCTCAAGTCGGAGATATCGTGTTTTTTGCTAATACATATAAAGCAGGAATTTCTCATGCCGGCATCTATATTGGCAATAATCAAATGATCAATGCTAGTAATGGAGGCGTTACTATTGCTAATATAAATAATGCCTATTGGAAAAAACATTTCGTTGGCTATGGTCGTTTATAAAAGCAAAAAAACAGTTGGGTGATCCCAACTGTTTTACTATATATTCACTACTTTTTTCGGCTTTATCTTGGCAAGACGTAGGAGATAAATGATAAAGACCACTCCTAATAATCCGGCTCCCGATAAGTAAACAGAAGCATACCCTGCCTGTACGGCTACCATTCCTAATATATAAGAACCTAGGGCAATTCCAAGATCAAACATCGTGAAATAGGTTGCTGTTGCGTACCCGCTTCGTTGGATGGCTGTTGATTGAACGGCTAAAGCTTGTAAGCTAGTTGTTACCGCTCCGTAGCCAAAGCCTACAAAAATAGCTGCACTCAAAAATAAGATAGGTCCCTCAACGAAGGCTAGCATGATAAGTCCGATAGCAAAAGAAATAATACCAGGAAGTATGACAAATTGAGGCCCCTTTGTATCATACAGTTTACCTGTATATGGACGTGTAATTAACATAGCTGCTGCAAACACGGCATAAAAAAGACTGGCAACCGCCATTAAATCTTTCTGCTGTGCATAAACCGATAAAAATGATAAAACACTTGCATAGGAAAAAGCTACTAAACTAGCGATGGCTGCAACGGGCAATGCCTTACGTTCAAATAAATCATGGAAGGTGAACGTTAATTTCCCTTTATGTGTTGGCTGCGGTAAATCGTCGGTATTAACCGTCAATGCTAAAATGCCCCCAGCTAGTATACAAATACTCATGATAATAAATAACACGTTAAAAGTGCTATATTGAATTAATAAGAGACCGATAAATGGCCCAATGACAACAGCTAGATTGGTAGACATCGTGAAATACCCTAAGCCTGCCCCTTTTCGCTTAGCTGGTACAATATCTGCAGCTAATGATCCTGCGGCTGTTGTAATAATACTAAAGAAAATCCCCTGAATAAAACGAAGACCAAGTAAAAGTCCAAATGGATGTATGAATAAATATAAAACCGTACAAATAAAATAGCCGGCTATGGATAGCACTAGCAATTTTTTCTTTCCAAACACATCTAATAATTTACCTGAAAATGGACGAACAATAATTGCTGAAAGTAAAAAACCTGACAATAATAAGCCAGCTTCCTTATCCGTTTGGTGTAGTTCACCGATGGCATAAAGCGGCAAAGTCGTTACTAGCCCATAGAAAACAAAAAAGACTGAGATATTTGTTAAAAAGAGACTAATGAACCGCTTTGTCCATATTTGTGTATTTTCCTCTTGCTGCATGTCAATCAACCTTTCATTTTTTCCAGTAATATCATAAACTGCTGCTGTTCTTCAGCCGTAAGTGATCCTACCATTTCTTCCTCAAACGCTAAAATCGTTTCTGTAATGGCTGGTAAGCGCTCATTGGCCTGTGCAGTTAAGGTTACAATTTTTTCACGCTTATCCTCCCCGTCTAATCGTTCCACCCAGCCTAAAGTTTCTAATCGTGTGATAGCTCTGGTGATGCTTGGTGCCTCTACATTTAAATATTTCCATATTTGCGTTAAGGTCATAGGACCGTTTTTATGTAAGCAATATAAAATGGTCCACTGAGAGCTATATAAATGATGCTGCTTCAAAACTTCATTTAAGCAGTTCGTTAAATACCGGCTTTTTTGGAATAAAGCATGGAATATTGGATTCATATGATCTACCTCTCGAAATTATTTACCTAGCTAAATAAACTATACGCTTCATTTTTTTCTTTGTAAAGTAACTAATTTGGCAAAAGGTCGCTCTATGCTTGCAGGAAATTTTTTGCATATGTCGAATTAACAAGGAGATTCACAATGAAAAGGAGATGGAATCATGGGGAAAAAGATTTTAATAATAGCAGGAGATGCAGTAGAAGCTTTAGAGATTTTTTATCCTTATTATCGTTGTCTTGAGGCAGGTTTTGATGTCACAATCGCTGCACCATCCGCAAAGAAATTACAAACTGTCTTACATGACTTTGTAGAGGGCGTCGATACGTATATTGAACGTCCTGCCTATAGCTTAGAGGCACATGCTTCTTTTGCAGATGTTGATCCATCACAATTTGATGGATTAATAATTCCAGGTGGTAGGGCGCCAGAATATATTCGTTTAAATGAGCATGTACCAACACTTGTTAGCCATTTCTTTGAAACCAATAAACCGATTGCCGCTGTTTGTCACGCAGCGCAAATTTTTGCTACCATCCCCGATATACTAAAAGGACGCGAACTAACAGCTTATATTGCCTGCAAGCCTGAAGTCCAAATAGCAGGAGCCACTTATATTGATGCCAATCTTCACACAGATGGAAATTTAGTAAGCGGACATGCTTGGCCAGATTTACCAGGGCTTATGCGTGAATTTATTCAAAAATTAGAGGGATAAGCATTGAGGATGCCTAAGCTTAGGCATCCCCTTTTTTATGACCGGCTTTCCTGTAATTCAATTTTTTCTACTTCTTGCGTAGAGGTTAAATAGCTAATTCTTACATGAACCCCAAATTCTTTGTCAGGTTGCTTCAGCCAAAGCTTAAATTTTTCAATGGTTGACGCCCCATGTACTTCCTTGCCCTCATGTAAATAATCCACAATCTTGGCATGAGGATACTTCCCCTTCACTTCTTCTACCGCCATCTTTCCCCATTTCGCATAGGCAGGTGTTTCTTGCTGTGCCAAAACCATCTCTGGGATATGTAATGGCACGGCAAACAGAAGTCCAAGCATTACATACACTTTTTTCACAGAAAACCCTCCTCATTAGACGGTATAGAATGATGAACCAAGTAAAAAATAAGAGCTCCAAAAGCTTTTACTTATGGAGCTGGAGTGTTTATTGTTTTGGCTGTTGAGGATTATTATGAATGACTTGGTTAAACTCTGCTGAGTATTCTTCCCGATCATTCTTTTTATGTGTATCCTCTTTCTTCTTCTTTTTAAAGCTTGTTTTTCTTTTCTTCGCCATTGCTTACACCTCCAAATAATTATTAGCTTTTTTTATTGGATTGTTGATTTTTATCATGATTCGTTTTATTGTTTTTATTTTTGGCTTTCGCATCAAATTCTGCCGCGAACTCCTCATTCAAGTTGTCATTCGGGTTGTTATTATTACTATTACTTCTATCGAGGTCTTTGCTTTTGTAGGTGCCAAAAGGATTATGCGTTCTGGCATTCATTGTTTTTTTGCTGTTTTTATTATTTCGGTTGCCCACAGATATCACCTCCTATCTATAATTTGCTCAGGTACTACCGTTTATATGAGGTCTTTTTTTCGGGCATTTTTGTAAAAAAAAAATGAACACCACTAACGCCAGTTAGTCATGTTCATTCTTATCTGTCTTTAAACAATTGTATATTCCGTTATATTTAATAATGCTCCCACAGCTCCAGAAAAGCCATGATCATTAATAAAGACAGGTGTATGCTTTTTCGTGCGTGTATAATTGGCAATTACGCGGGTAAGATGCTCATTATTGCTGAGAGTTGATCCAATATAGACGATATGCTGTGTATTTTTTTCCTCGGCATATTGAATACTTAATGTTGTAATCACTTCGCCAACAAGTCCCTGTACAGTGGCAATAATATCCTCAGCAGGATGCTTCAATGATTGTGTAATGCCCACTTTACCAAAATTACTGGCAGTTAAATGACCATCAATCGGTGTGTCCATTCCTTGATAAATGTCCTTGACCAATAAATCGATACCTTCTCGATTACCGTTAGCAGCCATTTCACGAATTTCATTATAGTCTGTAATGCCTGTTGTAAGCGCTGACAATCCTATTAATGTACCGCCACCAACGCCTGTCCCACCAACGCGTATATGTGTATTATCTTCCATATAATGTATAGAAGTTCCTGTTCCGATATTAGTAATCATACTACGTTCAAACAAGTAGCCTTCTTTATTTAATAAAAAACGAACACCTTTTAATGTAGCTTCAAATTCTACTATATAATGAATCGATTTCATCATTTTAATGACATCAAGTAATTGTTCTGTACGTCCCCCCGTCACACCAATATCCTCAATATCTGGATGGTCAATAATCCAATTTTTCACAGATAGCAAATCATTTGACGGGAAGGTTGTTAGAATAAGTTCATTGTCTTCATCTAAATAAGCAACCTTTGTCAATGTGCCACCTGCATCAATACCTATAGCCTTTGGCATACTATTCTCCTTTGTCTTTATTACGTAATCTCATCTACCTAATGACCATTACGCTAGTAGTCAGGCAACTATTTAAGTTTCATGCCTTCATTGGTGTCAAGGATTTTGCAAGGAGTTTTTTGTGTGCCAAAATCCTGACTAACTAGTTATTATACGAAACCATAATGCTTCGTACAGTCCCCCAAATCTTGTAATGACATTTTCGCCCTTTCTAAACTTTAACGCTGTTGAAATGATTGTGCAATAACTTCATAAACAATCATGAAAAAAACACGAAAATTATCAAAATTTTTCTAATCAACAGCGGAATCTTGACGAATTATAATACTTTAACATCATTCTACTAAAAAAACAAAAAAAGTGAAAATGCACTGCTTGAACACAGGCATTTCCACTTTCTTATTCTTTACTATTAATTAACGAGCTGAATAACCACCATCAATAACTAATTCAGCACCTGTAATATAAGAGGCTTCATCGGATGCTAAAAATAAGATTGCATTCGCTACTTCTTCTGGTTGACCAAGACGTCCCATTGGCGTAGTTTTTACTAACATATCCATTGCTTCTTTTGCTTCTGATAATTTTGCTGTCATCGGTGTTTCAATAACACCTGGGAATACTGTATTGACACGGACATTGAAAGCACCAAGCTCGGAAGCTGCTGCACGAGCAATAGCACGTAAAGAACCTTTAGATGCCGTATATGCATTGAAGCCTGCACCAATAATCGCAGTGTAAGATGATGTATTAACGATTGAGCCCTTTCCTGCTTCCTTCATATATTTAGCTGCATGTTTAATGCCAAGGAATGGACCAAAAGCATTGATATTATGCATGATTGTCCAGTCCGCTTGTGTAATTTCATCTGGACCTTTTTCCGAAGAAATACCAGCATTGTTAATTAAAATATCAATACGTCCATATTTTTCGACAATCGCTTTTGTCACTTCTGCCCAGTTTTCGTCAGAAGAAACATCTAATTTCATACCCTCTACATTTTCTAGCTCTGAAATTTTCGCTAGGTTCTCCTCGTTAATATCCGCTGCAATGACTGTAGCCCCTTCTTGTGCAAACAATTTTGCCATCGCTGCTCCCATTCCAGATGCTCCACCTGTAATCATTGCGATTTTATTATTTAAACGTCCCATTACTTTATACTTCCTCTCACTTGAAATTTGTCTGTCGTACTAGTATAAACCGCCCCTTTTAGACCACAATAAAAGTATAGGTTTAAATAGTTTACTATTAAACTATATCATTTTTAGTAACCGTTTTCAAAGAATATCTCCATATTCATGAACAATCTGTTTTATCTTTCCCCATTTTTACGATACGATATACTATAGATGTGGAACCATTTGAACGGAGGAATACAAGTGAAAGATCAAAAAAGACTTTATAAAGAGGCGATGCAAGTTTTAAAAGACACAAGTCGCACTTTTTATATACCTATCACTTTCTTAAAGAATGATTTAAAGGTATCGGTAGCAGCTGCCTATTTAGCAATGCGTGCCATTGATGAAATAGAAGATCATGAACAGCTTTCCAATGATGTAAAGTTTGATTTATTATCAGCAACTAGTGACCTTTTAAAGGACACATTTAATAATGAGGCATATCAAGAATTGTTAGCGCCTTATGCGGCACAGTTACCTGAGGTAACCCTTCGCTTAGCAGATTGGCTAACATTCTGCCCTGAGGAATCTCGAAAAATTGTCCAAGCTTCTACAAGTGAAATGGCCTTTGGTATGGCGAAGTGGTCTAAAGCTAATTGGCAGGTGCATACACGCGAGGATTTAGATGATTATACATACTACGTAGCAGGGCTTGTTGGGACAATGCTGTCTGAGCTTTGGGCGTGGGGTGCAGACATTCAAACAGTTCGCGATTTAGCAATTGGCTATGGTCGAGGTCTCCAGGCTGTCAATATTTTACGCAATCAGCATGAGGATATGGATGAGCGTGGCGTAAGTTTCGTTCCTGACGGCTGGACACGCGAGGATTTATTTGCTTATGCAGAGGAAAATCTCGCGAAAGCTGATCTTTATATGAAAGATATTAATAAACGGACTGTATTATTATTCTGTCGATTACCACTTGCATTAGCGCATAAAACATTGAAAGCCATGCAAGATGGTCGTGAAAAAATAACGCGAACAGAGGTCGAACAAACGGTCGAAGAGGTACAGGCTGACTGATGAGAGTCCTGTATTTCTAGCATAACCCAATAAGATGCACAACCTATAAAACCCCTGCATGAGAATTTTCTCGTACAGGGGTTCCTTTTTGAGCAGCACTTATTATAAAGGTTTGTGTTACGCAAAGATCAATCGCTAGTTTCAGATATTTTTCAATGGAAAATCTCCATAAAAATTACGGACAATCCCCATTGGTTCGCATACTTTCAAAGCTTCAACTCACCACAAAAAACAAAGCTTACGAAAAATACTCCCCACAGATAAACAGATGTTTTTATCTGCCTACCTAATGGGGAGCATCTTACACGCTTAGTGGTTTCTTTGCTTACATAGTAGCAAGAAGCTGCACAATAATTTCATAGCTAAAAAAGACTGAAAGCATTGTTAACAATGTAAACACTACTTTTTCAACTTTACTACCTGTTTTTGTAGTAAGTGGTAGACGCACCGAAATGGATACAGGGAAAAATAGCTTAACACCCTTTTTGGTCCCCATATCCAGTAAAACATGGCTTGCCATCCCTAATAAAATACCTATTGTAATGGATTTATACGATATAAATGTATGTAGTAGCATCCCAATCAAAAATAAAAACAGTAAACTATGTGTAAAGGAACGATGTCCAAACAACGAATTAACCATTTTTGAAATGATGGGAAGCTTCCTTCCGATTTTGCTACCACCATGGCAAATATCTGGAAGTAATGCACCGATAACGCCTGCCCCTACCAAAACAAGCGGATTATCATTAGAAATTTGTGCAAAGGCTAGACTTGCTGTAATGCCCCCAACAATATGGGTATTCCCTTGCATAAATTACTTCCACCTTTCTTACGCATTTTGCGAACCTTCTTAATGTAACATACATATGCCCAAAAGGGAACATACATTCCGAACGTACGATCTAAAATATTTTCATCCAATAATTGTATAGCCATAAAATATATGGTTAAAAATAAGAATGGAGGTTATTTATGAAAGCGTATAGAGGACTACTACTTGTTATTTTAACGATGGGAAGTAGCGCATGCCTTTGGTATTTTGCTACACCGCTGACACCCATTCATCCACTGAACAAGCTTGCCCATATTATTGGAGGCTTAGCGATTACAGCACTCTTCCTTGTATTTCTTTTCTCTACAAGAATGAAAATATTAGAGCGCTGGTTTAATGGGCTAGAGCGCCTAAATTTTTATCATAAAGTTTTAGCCATGTTTTCACTTGCGTTCATCATTATTCATGGACAATTGCAAAAGATGGTTCCTGATGAAGATCTGCCACAAACATCTTTTCGTGAATGGGCGAAAGAGCTTGGTGAGCTCGCACAATATGGCTTTATTATTTTGATCGCCCTCGCATTCCTAGCAAAATTTTTAAAATATGAGCATTGGCGCTGGCTACACCGCTTATTGCTGCTTCCTTATACATTAGGCATTTACCATACTTATTTTTCGAGCGAATATGATTTATTACAGCCTTCAGCATTAGGTATTTTCACAGCTCTTACGACAACCATTGGATTTATGTCTGCCCTGTATATGATAACTATGTATCAAGATATGTTCTTCCCGTATAACGGAACTATTTCCAACATTCAAAAATTGAATGCCCATGTTATCGAATTAGAGCTAACCCTCACGAAAAAACTTCATTACCGCCCTGGACAATTTCTCTTTCTAAAAATCTTTCAGGAAGGCATTGAAAAAGCACCACACCCCTTTTCTATTTCTGGTGGAGATGGAGAAAAAATTAGGGTGACGATTAAAGCAGTCGGCGATTTTACAAAGCAGGTCTACAATGAAATACAAGTGGATACCCCTGTTGCCATTGATGGTCCTTTTGGTCATTTTGACTTTGCCAAAGGAGCCAATCAACAACTTTGGATTGCTGGGGGCATTGGCATTACGCCATTTATCGCCTATTTGCAAACAAAGCCAACTAAGAAAATCGATTTATATTATTCCTTTCATGGTGTAAATAATGTTGTTTATAAAGATTTTTTACTGAACTATGCGCAATCCAATGAGCAATTTACGGTCACTTTTATAGATACTACTCAGGTGGACAGACTTTCTTTTGACCAGCTGACCATACCAGCTCATACAAGTATTTATCTATGTGGACCTGAAAAAATGATGAAGCACATCAAATCGTCCGCCCCTACTAGCCATATAGAATGGGAGGCATTTAAATTAAGATAGTGAGGGTTGCCCTTCAGACTGTAGACAAGCTCAAAAAATTTGAGTGGATCTATAGTCTTTTTAATGATTATCACTACGGCTGGACGGTTTCGTGCTACATCCCTCCCATCAGAAAATATCCCCTCTATCCACAGCCTCGACTTCCGCTTTTCCCGCAGATTCGCCGTCCTTCGTTCCAATACCTATTTTCTAAGACCAAAGGTAGATTCTTTCAAAAGCATGAAAAATGCAGTGATTGCTTCTTGCCAATTTTGAGCTTGATGCGTCATGACATTTAGGCGATCACCACCTCATCGAAAACCCTATATTCAAGACTCTTTAATTCGAGCAATTTACTTGGAATTTGAAATCATTTATCGTATAGTAAAAACGCATCTTATAATGAAGGAGTCAAAATAAATGACAGTGACAAAAAGCAATTTAACTAAAGTTATGCATGACCGTAAATCTGTTCGTAAATACGACGAAAATTATAAAATTCCTCAAGAACAACTAGAGGAACTACTAGTAGAAGCCACTTCTGCACCATCTTCAAGTAACTTACAGCCATGGCGCTTTATAGTCATTCAAGATCCGGCAATGAAAAAAGAGTTACGTGCCATTGCTAACAATCAAGAGCAAGTGGAAACTTCCTCAGCTGTTATTGCCGTCCTAGGCGATACAAAAATGTACGAAAATGCTGAATCGATCTTTACAAAAAATTTCGATCTTGGTTATATTAATGAAGCAACAAAGGATTTAATGATTAATAATTCTATGAACTTATATTCTCAGCTTCCTCAGGAGGTTTTAAAAAATATCGTTACATTTGATGCTGGTCTCATTTCCATGCAAATCATGCTTTTAGCAAAAGACATGGGCTATGATACAGTACCAATGGGCGGATTCAATAAAGAAGCCTTCGCCAAACATTTTGAATTAGCGGATCATATCGTACCCGTTATTTTAATTGCGATTGGTAAAGCAGCAGCCCCTGCCTATAATTCTTCACGTATTGAGCTAGAGCATATCGCCAAATTTATGTAATACATGTAAAATTGTCACCTTTCTATATGGGAAGGTGACTTTTTTTCTGAATAAAATGGCATGTCAGATGCCACTACAAACATAGGATAGTAATGTTTGTGAGCAGTACAAGGTAAAAAACTTTAAAAATGATTCTCCTAAACTAGCATATTCATTTTCCCAAGGATATTTTTTGCATTTCTTTCTTTCATTACTCAAAAAATCATCATAAAAGAATGAATAAAAAATTTCTTTCTAGTACATTTGTGCCGTTTTTACTAAAAATTACATATAAATGGTTGTAGATTAAACATAATAGGATTGGTATCATTAGGAGGTATTTTCTTAAGAAGGGAGGTTTTTCTGATGGACTATAATTATTATAACTCTGATTTGGATGCAGCCATGGGAGGCTTATTTATTATCCTAATTTTAGCAGCTCTTGTTCTTGGGCTAATCGCCTACATTATTAGTGCACTCATTTATTTTATGACATCTAAAACAAATGGTTTTGGAGATGTAGCCTATATTTCTTGGATTCCTATCATTAATGTATACAGCCTTTTCCTACTGACTGCCGGTGGAGATAATCGAGAAACGATTCGTGCAACAGCTCTAAAAAATACCCTTATTTATGCAGGCTTGTTTATCGTTTCGTTTATACCAGTTATCGGCTTCCTCGCATCTCTAGGTATGGTGGGCTTTACATTGTATTTCACATATCGCCTATTCTATCGCTGGTGTGGTGAAACTGGTAAGGCTGTACTTTACACGATTCTTATGGTTATTACAGGCGGGTTGTTCTTTGCGATTTACGGTTTAATGCGCATGAACAGACCTTTCGCTGCCTAGTTCACTATCCTAAAACCTCTTTAAGTCTTCAGACTAAAGAGGTTTTTTGGCGTATTTTCACATAATAATCCCGCGTAGATTTAGGAATACCTTTTAATGCTAGGTTGCCATTATAGATTAAATATCGAATTCTATATTCTAAATAAAAGATGTTTGGCGGTTCCTCCATTCTAGCAAGTAGCTCTAAAAGAAATGCTCCAGTTTGAATAAAATCCACATGTCCCTGTTCCTGATGCAGCTTGGTCTCCTTTTCAATTTCTAGTATCATGACAAACTCTTCCTTTATTTAATAAAAAAGCAGCTAGCCCCTACAAGAAGTATGTTATTATTATAGTTAGAAAATTTTGAATTTCTGTCAAGTAAAGGGGATTGATAATATGTATGAAAATATTTTAAGACATCCGGGACCAACACCGATTCCAAAGAGAGTTCAATTGGCGATGAATCGAGATATTTTTAGTCATCGGAGTCAAGAATTTGTGGAATTATACCGAGAGACGATTGAAGCCGTAAAGCCTGTCTTTGGCACGACACAGGACATTTTACTTTTGCCATCAGGCGGGACAGCTGCACTTGAAGCTGCGGCAGTCAATACGGTTGCGGCTGGTGAAGAAGTTGTGGTCATTACTGTTGGAGCATTCGGTGACTATTTCGTTTCCATTTGTGAGCAATATGGCTTCCATGTACATAAGCTCGAAAAAGAATGGGGACAAGCTTGCACTCCTGATGAGCTACGAGCATTTTTACAGCCATTACAAAATATTAAAGCGGTTTTCGTCACATATAACGAAACATCTACAGGCATTTTAAATCCAGTCGCTGAATTAGCACAAGTGATTCATGACGAAACCGATGCTCTCGTTATCGTGGATGGCGTAAGCTGCATCGGTGGCGCGCCTGCTGAAATGGATGCTTGGGGTATTGATATTCTCGTGACAGGCTCTCAAAAAGCGATGATGCTTCCGCCTGGACTCTCTCTTATCAGTGTGAGCGAACGAGCTTGGCAAGTCATTGAAGACAATCAAACGCCAGCATATTATTTAAATCTACTAAGTTATCGTAGTTGGGCAGAAAAGGGGATGACGCCAAATACTCCTGCTATCACGCTGATTGATGGCCTGCATGAGGTTTGTCAGCTAATTGAACACGAAGGCGGCTTCTCACAAACCATTGCCCGTCACGAGCTGATGAAAAACATGGTACGTAGTGCTATGAAAGCTTTACACATCGAGCTCTTAACGGAAGAGCAATACGCCTCCCCTACCATTACAGCGATTAAGGCACCAAAGGATATTGAGCTTGGTGAATTTTTAACGCACCTTAAGCAGCAATACCACTTAGATTTTGCAGGTGGTCTTGGTCATCTACAAGGTAAAATTTTCAGATTCGGCCATATGGGCTATTGCTTCCCAAGTGATATACTACAAGCCGTATCCTTATTGGAGGCGGCGCTCCAAGACTTCGCTTATGACTTCCAGCCAGGCGCAGGCGTCCTTGCAGCCCAAGAGGTATATTTAGCAGGTCAACGTAAAGCATTGCAACGTTAATAAGAAAACAGGTGAAGAATTTTTCTTCACCTGTTTTTGCGCTTTTGAATAACTTGATTGGGGCAAGACTTTCCCTGTTCGATCAAAAAGTATCATCATTTACAACCTAATTCTCTGCTCTTAGCCAAATACGTAGCACGCATGCTATCTGGGACCATGCTGCCACCTGTTGCCCACACAAGCTGGGTTGCCTGCGCCATATGCTTTGTTAGTCCGCGCTGAGCTAAATAGTGTTGACCTTTTTGGGACAAGCGAATAGCGCCAAACATTCCTGCATGTGCAGATGGCTCTAAAAATAGTTTTTCGCTATCGATAGCTAAACCTAAAGAGGTAAACAGCTCTTCATCTGTCACTGTATAGCAGCCACTAATATACGTCTCCATTACTTTTCCTACAAACTTGGAGGCGCGACCCACTGCAAGACCATCTGCTTCGGTTTTATTATCTAATTCTATATCCTCTACACTGATAGCATCATGAAGTCCAGTCATTAAGCCTAGCGTCATACATGGTGAGGCAACAGGTTCTGCGAAGAAAATATGCACATGTTCCCCAAATATTTCTCGTAATCCGTAGGCAACACCGCCTG
This sequence comes from Lysinibacillus sp. A1, assembly GCF_000801965.1. NCBI lineage: Bacteria > Bacillati > Bacillota > Bacilli > Caryophanales > Bacillaceae > Lysinibacillus > Lysinibacillus sp. A1. The sequence goes on along the minus strand of NZ_JSZM01000030.1, from coordinate 14,784 downwards.
GTCCTCCCCCTACCCCACACGGTAAATACACAAACAATGGATGTGTAGCACTGACTGGAATGTTCATGTTTTCTAATTGCCCTTTTAAACGCAATGCTGCAACTGCATAGCCTGCAAATAGATCCTTTGAATTTTCATCATCAATGAAATGACACATAGGATCTAATTCTGCTTCTTGACGCCCCTGTTCAACGGCAACACTGTAATCAGCCTCATATTCAACTACCGTGGCACCTTTCTCTCTAAGTAAAGCCTTTTTCCATTCCTTGGCATCACTCGACATATGTACAACGACATTAAAGCCGAGCTTCTTGCCTATAATGCCGATACTTAAACCTAAATTTCCAGTAGAGCCAACCGCAATGGTATATTGCTGAAAGAAGGACTGAAACTCCGCTGATGCTAATCGCTCATAATCATCTGTTACTTGAAGCCTCCCACTTGCTAATGCCAGCCTTTCAGCATGCTTTAAGACCTCATAAATGCCTCCCCGTGCTTTGATGGAGCCTGAGATAGGTAAAGCATGATCCGATTTTAAAAGCAACTGACCTCCTATCAACACACCATATTTTTTTTCAAGCGCGCTTTTCATAGCAGGAATTTCTAGAATGTCTGATTCAATTAATCCACTACTTTCCTCAAGCTCAGGGAATGCCACTTTTAAATATGAAGAAAAGCGTTGTAACGTTTCCTCTGCCTCCTTTACTTCTTGCATAGTAAAGAGCGATGTTTCCGGCTGTTTCACCCAATTTGTATTTTCCCAAAGTACAGCATCTTTAGCTGCCATCGATTTTAACTGTGGGAATTGCTCTAAAAGATCATACTTACGTTCATTTTTCACCTGTAGAGTCCTCCATTTTTTGTGCAAAAATCGCTCGTTCACAAATTTGTCGAAATTTCATTTCAAACGAAATATTGTTTTCTTGTGTCCTTTTTTTAGGGCCCTTGGTGCGTCCACCTGCTCGTCGAATTTTTTGACCGACATGACGCATATCGAGCAAGCGTTCGATATTTTCATTAGACATTTCTCGTCCATTTTGATCAATTGGATACCCCCCTCTTGCTAAAACCATTGCCGCTAGCCCATAATCCTGTGTTATGACAATATCGTGTTTTGAAAGCGCGTTCACTAGCGTAAAATCAACCGAATCAGGACCTTTCGGCACCATAATTGTTATTACATTATCACGTTCTACACGATGGGATGTATCGCAAAACAAGATAGTTTCAATCTCAAACTCAGATGATACAGATAGCGCCAAATCCACTACTGGACAGGCATCAGCGTCTATAAGAACCTTCACAATAAGGCATCATTCCTTTCTCATAATTAGATGAATACTATCACCTAACATTATTTTAAAATATCTTTTTCCTAACCCCTCTTGCTCAATTTTTCACAAACTAAAAAAGTATTTTATTGAATAGTTTGAAAAATAAATATACGATACACCTATCAACTAAATGGGGGTTTTATTATGACAATCACAACTGTTAGCAATGAACAATTAGCTAAAGAATACGTAGATGGCGTATTCGAGCAACTTAAACAACAGAACTGTCATCAAGCGGAGTTTCTACAAGCAGCTGAAGAAATTTTCATTTCATTAGTACCTGTATTCGTCCAACATCCTGAATATATTAAGGCCAATATTTTATCTCGTATTGTTGAGCCTGATCGCATCATTTCTTTCCGTGTTGCTTGGCAAGACGATACGAACCAAGTGCAAGTAAATCGCGGGTATCGTGTACAATATAGCAATGTCATGGGGCCTTATAAAGGCGGCCTACGCTTCCACCCTTCGGTAAATGAATCCATCATTAAATTCCTAGGCTTTGAACAAATCTTTAAAAATGCTTTAACAGGGCAACCAATCGGTGGTGGTAAAGGTGGGTCTAACTTTGATCCGAAAGGTAAGTCAGATTCAGAAATCATGCGTTTCTGCCAAGCCTTCATGACTGAATTATACCGCCATATTGGTCCAGATGTCGATGTTCCTGCTGGTGATATTGGTGTAGGTGCTCGTGAAGTAGGTTATTTATGGGGGCAATATAAGCGTCTAACTAAAGCTAGTGAATCAGGTGTATTAACTGGGAAAATCCCTGGTTATGGTGGGTCCTTAGCACGTAAAGAGGCAACGGGTTATGGTACAGTTTATTTCGTGAATGAGATGTTAAAAGATGCGAACGATTCATTTGAAGGAAAAACAGTGGTTGTTTCTGGTTCTGGAAATGTTTCGACGTATGCGATTGAGAAAGCACAACAATATGGTGCAAAAGTAGTTGCTTGCTCTGATTCCGCAGGCTATATTTATGACCCAGAAGGCTTAGATTTAGATGTTATTAAAGAAATTAAAGAAGTTAAAGGTGATCGTATTTCAACTTACGTAAGTTACCGACCAAATGCTACTTTTACAAATGGCTGCACAGGCATTTGGACGATTCCTTGTGACATCGCTCTGCCATGTGCTACTCAAAACGAAATTAATGGTGAGTCAGCTCGTACATTAATTTCTAATGGGGTCAAAGCAATTGGCGAAGGTGCCAACATGCCTTCTGATCTTGAAGCAATTAATGAATTCTTAAATGCTGGTGTATTGTTCGGACCAGCAAAAGCAGCGAATGCTGGAGGAGTTGCTGTATCTGCTCTTGAAATGGCACAAGATTCAAGTCGCGTATTTTGGTCATTTGAAGAAGTAGATGCGAAACTTCATCAAATTATGAAAGATATTTATTCAGATAGTAAAGCTGCTGCTGAAAAATACGGCTTCCCTGGCAACTTAGTGATGGGGGCAAACATCGCTGGCTTTATTAAAGTGGCAGATGGAATGCTGGCTGAAGGCATTTATTAATAACTGCCCTAGCTATCTAGCATAAATCCTCCAGCGAGTTTACGAAGCATTTCAAAAACACAAGGCGATGACGATTATTCGTTATCACCTTGTGTTTTTATTATAAATCAGCAATAAACGATAGAAATAAACACACAAAACGAACATTTTTAATGTTAAACATTTAAAATATTCGTGTTATAATTTTAGAGTACTATGAATATTGGAGGTCTTTTTGTGGAATTAATGTATACAGGGAAAACGAAGAATGTGTTCAAATTAGAAGATGGTCATTATTTATTAAAATTTAAAGACGATGTAACAGGTGAAAACGGCGTGTTCGACCCAGGCGCTAATACGGTTGGCTTAACAATTGATGGGGCTGGCTTAGCGGGTTTACGCTTAACTTCTTATTTCTATTCTAAATTAAATGAACAAGGTGTTCCTACTCACTATGTAGATGCCAACTTTGATGATGCAACAATGACTGTAAAGCCTGCAACAGTTTTCGGAAACGGTTTGGAAGTAATATGCCGCTTTAAGGCTGTTGGCTCCTTCTTACGACGCTACGGTGCCTATGTGAAGGAAGGCCAAGACCTTGATGCCTTTGTGGAAGTTACCATTAAAGATGATGATCGCCAAGATCCTCCGATCTCTGAAGATGCATTAGCCATGTTGAACCTGTTAACACACGAAGAATATGCCATTTTAAAACAACGTACAATTGAAATTTCTACATTTGTTGGAACTGAGCTGGCTAAAAAGGGCTTAACGCTTTATGACATTAAATTGGAGTTTGGCCGTGATGCCCAAACTAACGAAATTTTATTAATCGATGAAATTTCTGGTGGCAATATGCGTGCTTACAAAGGTGAGCAATACATTGAACCATTAGAGCTTGAAAAAATGATGTTAAGTCACTAATAAGAGCCGCCTTTGTGCGGCTCTTTTGTTATAAAAATAACTTATTTTTACTTTCTACGAAACTTTTCACTGTATCACTCGTATACTAACTATGCGTAACATGCAATTATTCTATTATTTTGGAGGTAGTTTGATGGAAAACTTTAATGACACACAGAAAGAAGAAAGGCCAAAGGTGAATCCGTTTATATCTGTTTGGTTACATCCAAAGCAAACCGCTCGCTATATGATTAACGAAAAATCAATCGGCTTTGCTATTTTGATTATGTCCATCGGTTATATCGGTTCTATAATGTCAGGGCTGACGGATTCGGAGATTTTCACTGATCTTTCTCCTTGGTTATTGGCTTTATTGTGTGTAATTTTTGCTCCAATCGCTGGTATTATCGGGACAGCTATATCCGCTCTAATCACATGGCTATTTGGTAAACTATTTAAGGGTACTGGCACGTATTCAGACTTATTTAAAGGGCTGAGCCTTACAGCTGTACCATTTATAGTGCTTATTCCATTTTATTTAATATGGTTAATCACTTCACCAGAATCTTTACTAGATCCAAACTTTATGGGCTCACTGCCATGGATTTTTTGGCCAGCTATTTTAGCTTCTATTGTTGTAACGATTTGGTCTTTCGTCATTTCAGTCGGTGTGGTAGCAGAAGCACACCAAATCTCTAATTGGATGGCCTTTTTCACTATCTTTATTCCTGGAATTATTTTATTCATCTTGTTCTTCGTTCTTTTCTTCATTATTCTCGTTGGGATTATTGGTGTTGGCATGATGTAAAAAATCTCCCCTCTCATTTAAGAGAGTGGGAGATTTTTTTATAGTTTAAATTGGGCAATCAATGTCTTTAATTCTAAAGCTAATGTTGATAATTGGGCTGATTTCCCCGCCATAACCTCCATTGAGCTACTTGTCTGTTCTGTTGTCGCCGTTGTTTGCTCTACACCTGCCGCAGATTCTTCTGCGACCGCAGCGATTTCTTGAATAGCGCTATTCATTTTTTGACCATCTTCAGTTACTTTTGATAAATTGCTGGAAATCAATTGAACACTTTCTACTACATCATTAATAGAATGACTAATCGTCGTAAACGTTTCACTCGTAGCTTTAATTTGATTGGTACCTTCTTTTACTTCCTGATAGCCATCCTCTAATGAGCTCGTAACGACATCAAAATCTTGCTGAATATTTGTGACAATTGATGTAATATCATTGACAGAAAAGGCTACTTGTTCTGCAAGCTTACGTACTTCATCCGCAACTACCGCAAATCCTTTGCCATGTTCCCCAGCTCTAGCAGCTTCAATCGCGGCATTTAAAGCTAATAAATTCGTTTGATCGGCAATATCTTTAATGACCACCACCAATTTTGAAATTTCCTGTGCTTGGGCATCTAAATTTTTTACTTTCTCTACGGCATTTTGTACTATGCCATCAATCTTACTCATTTGAGAATTCGAAGATGTCATGAGCTGACTTCCTTCATTGGTTAAGCCTAATACTTCAACAGAAGATTGATGAATATGCTCCCCATGCTGATTTGTTTCACGTAAATCCGCAGTAAAACGTTCCATCAAGGACGTTAGTTCGTTAGAATGATGCGCTTGTCCTTCTGCACCAGATGCTAATTCATTCATCGTAATTGCTACTTGCTCGGCACCCATATTCACTTCATTAGCTGATTGTGATAGCTCCTTACTGGATGTATTAATTAAATCAGACGCTTGAGCAATATTGTGTATCATATCCTTCAATTTAGCTTGCATTTGATTCATAGCGTTTGCCAGTTTGCCAATTTCATCTTTTGAGCGAATCGACATACTTTCTTGCGTCAAATCACCCTCCGCAAATCGCTCCATCGCTTGGACCACTCGGTTAATTGGTTTAGCCATACTACTCGCGTATTGCCAAATAACAAATATCCCGATAATAATAGCCACGCCAATCACAACAAGCGTTAATTTCAAAATACTCTCTGCGGGCTTATTAAAGTCTGCTAAATACGTACTGGCACCAATCACCCATCCCCAATACGGATCCGTTTCTGCATAGACCCCTTTTTCTTCTAGTTGATCAGAATTTGGTAATGGCCACGAATACGAGGCAAATCCACCACCTTCATTCCCCTTCGCAATGATTTCCTGCATATACTTAACCCCATTGTCATCCTGCTCATCCCAGACATTATTTCCCTCGATATTTGGATGCGCAATAGAGTTCCCTTTTTGGTCCACAACAAAAATATAACCACTCTCACCTAGTTTAATATTTTTATTAATAGGTCGCTTTCCTTCACTATCCATTTCACCTAAAATAGCGACCTTCACTTTCTCTTGTGCTTCATCTAAAGATAAATTGCCTGCCTCTACTTCTTGATTAAATTGTTCAATCATGGCAATGGTCATTTCCACACTGTTTCTTAAATTTTCTTTTCCCACCGACTCTAAATTTGATTTACTTTGTTGATAGCTTAGATAGCCTAAAGTAATAAGGGGAATCATTAAAAGCAATAAAGAGAAAGCAATCAACTTGGCTTTAATGGACCGGAATTGAACGAATGTTTTCATGTATTTTATCTCCTCTTTTATAGACTAAAGACCTATTTTTATTTAAAAACATTACAACATTATGTATTTATACTTTTTAATCTACCGCACAAGTTATTACCTTGTACTCACCAATTTTATTACATAAAAAACTAAACAACAACATTTTTCGAGCAAATTCGATAAAAAAATGTAGAAAAGCATATCTTTGCTTTTCTACATCTGCTGTATTTCAATATCTTTTATTTGTTAAACTGATAGCGCAGTAGTTTGTTGGAATAGTTCCGACACGCCAGATTCGACCGCTGCTCCGCTAACTGCACGAGAGACAATTGCAACAACACGCTCATCCAAAGATTTCGGAACAATATATTCCTCCGCGAGCTCCTCATCACTCACAAGAGAAGCAATTGCTTCCACTGCAGCGAGCTTCATGGTTTCATTGATATCCGTCGCACGTACATCTAATGCCCCACGGAAAATGCCAGGAAAGGCAAGGACATTGTTAATTTGATTGGGATAATCCGAACGACCTGTACCCATAACTCGTACTCCCCACGCCTTCGCATTTTCATACGTAATTTCTGGATTTGGGTTAGCTAATGCAAAGACCACCGGGTTTTCATTCATAGATGCAATATGTGCCTCTGTTAATAGATTAGCTACCGAAACACCGATAAAGACATCTGCACCAACGAGCGCGTCACTCAACGTACCATGTATTTTCTCTGGATTTGTTAAATGAGCAACCGCCTCTTTAATTGGATTCATCCCTTCTTTTCGTCCCTCATAAATAATACCTTTTGTATCACACATAAAAATATTTTTATAACCCATTTGCACAAGGATTCGTAAAATAGCGATCCCTGCCGCACCAGCGCCATTGATGACAACCTTCATTGTGGCAATATCCTTTTGCACAATACGATTGGCATTAATCATAGCGGCACCTACTACAATTGCTGTCCCATGCTGATCATCATGGAATACCGGGATATCACATTCCTGACGCAGCCGATCCTCAATTTCAAAACATCTAGGTGCTGAAATATCCTCTAAATTTACCGCCCCAAACGTAGGGGCAAGCGCCTTCACAATGCTGACGATTTCATCCGTACTTTTTGTATCTAAACATATTGGAAAAGCATCAACATTGGCAAAACGCTTTAACAAAATCGCTTTCCCTTCCATAACTGGTAATGCAGCTTTAGGCCCTATATCGCCCAATCCTAAAACTGCTGTACCATCTGATACAACTGCCACCATATTCCCCTTCATTGTATAGTCATAAACCAACGATGGATTTCTTTCAATTTCCACACACGGTGCGGCCACTCCAGGTGAATAAGCAAGGCTTAGATCATAAGAATCCTGTACTGGTACTTTTGAAATCACCTCTAATTTACCACTATAGTGTGCATGCATTTCTAAAGCTTTCTTCATGACATCCATTCCATCCCATCCTTTTCCCATTGTTTTTTATTATATTTTAGAATCATATTACTTTGTGAAAATATAGTCAATGAATTTTCTGTCAATTTATTTTTCCTTTCGAAAATGCATTGTTACAAGACTTCTTATACATTTTTCTGTCAAATTAAACTTTTCACAATCAATTATTTCGAAATAATTAACATCCTATAAGATGTAGTGAAAAATGTACAACTATCGCCTTTCAAGCTGTTCAATATTTCACATAGTATTTTTCTTGTGTAAATGAGATTTTTTTCACAAACTTATGTAAGCGCATCCATTGAGCCAATTGAGTTTGTCACAATTTATCCACATTTTTTCACAAAGTTTTTTATTATTGCTATTACAGCTTTTAAGCCCAACAAAAAAGAGTCCTATTGCAAGGACTCTTGTGTAAAGTGACGGATAAATGCATTGATTATATGTTTAGAGGACCATTGATCGCCAGACACTTTAACAATGGGATATTCTCGAGGGAAAATACTGGACGTCATCTCCTCTACTGAATAACCTTGTTGAAACAAGTGACGGACCTTCTCTTCCATTTCTTCAATATACGCTATTTTTTCTAGTATTCTATTTCGTCCATTGGCTAAATAGCCTGCATGACAACAATAAATTTCGTTAAAGTCATAGTTTAATAATTTCTTTAAGGAAGCTAAGGTATGTACAATATTTTCTTCATCGAGCACTACCTTGGTTTTCGTTTGAATGTATAAATCTCCCGTGAACATAGCACCTGTTTGGCGATTATAGAAAGCTAGGTGATCTGTTGTATGTCCAGGTGTTTCAATAACATCCCAGACAGCTGTTTTCGACTGCAATGTAGTCCCTATCGGCTGCGCTAGAAAAGCTGGCCGCTCCCCCCATAATGCTTGACGGTACAAAGGATAATCCCCATCCTTCGTACAAATCTGAAGAGACTCACCATGAAGATAAATAGGTACATCCCTTTGTTGCTGAAGCCACGCGGCATTTCCCGCATGATCTTCATGCGCATGAGTTAAGGCAATTTGCTCCATTGGTAAGTCTTTAAAAAAAGATTGAAACTCCTGTGCCAGCGAATTTGAGCCTGTATCAATTAATAAACCATCCACAAAAAAACTATACACACTCATACCGAAGCCCTGAATTGCTACCTTTCCAAGTGCACATTGTACATCACCGTGGTGTTGAACAACTATGCTCGTCTCACGTTTAAACATCCACTTTCCCCCTTTTAAAAGAGTGTAGCATAAAATGAATGGTGAGTCATTTTGATTTTGATCGGCTTTTTTAAGGGTTGGCTTTCCGTTATTTTTGCATTTTAGCCATAGATTCAGCAACTCTCTCTATTTGTTTCGAGCGAGCTAGGCGGGAGACGTTTTTGGCTCTATCCGTCACTTTTGGCTTTCTATCCATCCGCTTCCAGGATTCAAGCATTTAGCAGCTCTACCTACGCATATCAAGCAAGCTAGACAGCTCTTTTTCCGCTCTATCCGTTAATTTTGTTATTCTATCCATCACTTTCCCACTTCTATCCACCATTCTCCCCGTACTAGATCCACCTCTCCACAAAAAAACGCTCACCTTAGTGAGCGTTTTTGCTGTGATCCTTACTCATTTGTACCTTTTTCAACATCATATTGTGTAATCCAATCACTAAAGCTACCTACATATAATTGGATGTTTTCATAGCCTTCATCTGCTAATACTGCATAGAGTGGGGATGCGGTTACACCACTGCCACAGTAGACAACTATATGTTCATCTGGTGTCACTTTTTGACGCAATGCATCATTGGCCTGCAATTGACCCTCATTTTTTAATTGCTCCCAGTCAAAGTTTTTCGCGGTTGGTATATGGCCCGCTACTTTATCTAATGGCTCGACTTCCCCACGGTAACGCTCAGCCGCACGAGCATCTAGTAAAGTTGCTTTGACTTCACCGTCCACAATTGCCTTTACCGCTTGGCGTGGAGCGTAAAGCTCATCCTTCCAGACAAAATCAATGAAGGTTGGTGGGTATTTAACGACATCCTTTGTAAACGGTATTTTCATTTCCAATGCAGATGCGCCCCCATTAACAATGACCACATTTGGGAAACCAGCATACGTCAGCATCCACCAAGCACGTGGAGCGAATGGTGCTGCTCCTTGATCATAGATAACGATTTGATCTTCATAACGTAAGCCTAATTCTTGAAATACCGACGTTAGTTTTTCTTTGTTCGGCATTGGGTGACGACCATCTTTACTGTCCATATCAGATAGCTGCTGCTCTAAATCAATATAGATGGCTCCTGTTGCATGACCTTCTTCAAATGCTTTTTTTCCAGCTTCTTTGTCTTGTAAATCAAAACGAGTATCGATAAAACGGACACCATCAAACTGAATTTCATCCACTGATTTGAATACTTTTCCCATAGGAATCACCTCATGCGTATTGTAATTGTGCGTAAATCGCTTTCCAAGAAGCTAAACGGCTTTCTTCTTGAAGCGCCAATCTTTCTGTTTCGATTTGCTCAAGCGCTTGATGATAAATATATAAACGTAATTGTTCTGCTTCCTCTGCAATAAACGTAATCGCCCATGTCATGAGAGAAACTTTCTGTGCATCTAAATAATCCTGCGCATCTGGTTTTGTCAATGTTTCTAATGCCTCGCTCAGCTTCACTTTTTCATTCTTCTCAAAGAAAGCTTTTTGATTGCGGAAGTGAGATTTTACGCTCGCATATTTCGAAATCTCACCAAATGGACCTTCAAAATCAAGTAAATTTGGCTCAGAAGATTCAAATGCTAAGAACGAGAAGCTACGGTTAAGCTCTTTTAGCTCACGTACTTCATCTTTAAAGCGATGCTGCATTTTCTTGCTAATAAACTGTGATAAACGGAAGTTTGTAACACGCATTTCCTGTGTAAAGTCGAAACGTAAGCTTTGCATTACTTCCTTCAATGCATGATCCAATGCCTGCTGTGCTGGCATAGCCGCAAATGTTGAAGGATTATACCCTTCCTTAAAGAATTCAGGGTAACGATAGTAGACACGCTGTAGAACATAATAGAGAAGCTCATCAAGCTCTTGCTTTGTCTCACTTTCCAGCATACTTGTATTCAGCACACTAAACTTCGATTGAACATGCTTTTCAAGTACTGTTAATTCCTCTAAACGTTCATCCTTACGTTTTAGGTTTTCCTCTGTTTGCGCAATAAGGTCCGCTAAACGTTGCTCTGTTTTATCAACTTCCTCTGCAAGAGCCTGCACTGCTAATGCACTCAATTCATCATTTAAGAATGTATGGAAGTCATTTTCAAACGGTGGCATACCAGATGCTAAATCTGAACCTTCTACCTTTTCATTTAACGCTAGAAGACTTGATACACCATACAGTCGTGGGAATCGAATTCCAAAACGCTGTAATTCTGAACGAACATAGCCTTTTACATCTTCCTGCTCCTCATCTGTTGTCGCTAAATCAATAGCATTTACAATAAAGAACATTTTATCCAGTTCAAATGCATCTTTTACACGACCAAGCTGAATTAAAAACTCACGGTCAGCTTTGGCAAATGCATGATTATAATACGTAATAAATAGGATGGCATCCGCATTCCGAATATATTCAAAAGCTACACCTGTATGTCGAGCATTAATGGAGTCTGCTCCTGGCGTATCCACCAATGTAACGCCCATGCGCGTTAATGGACTATCATAATAGAAGTCGATATTGTCCACAAAGCATGATTTATTTTCTTGCGCAACAAATTTTTCAAATTCAACGCGATCCACTCGAATAATAGTTCCAAGCTCAGACTTGAACGTTGGATACCCCTCTTTATAGGCACGAATAAATGATTTGTGCACATTTAAACGCTCATCTGTCAACTGGACAGCAAGCCCTTCGTCAGCACGATTATACGCTTCCTCCAATGAGTGGACGGATAAGCCAATCGCTGCATACGACCCTTGAATATCCTCTAACATTTGTTCGGCTGTTTTAAGCTGGACATCGGCCGTTTCATGAGGATGCTCTGGTGTAACTGGACGAATTTTATTGATAGCTGCAGTTGTTGGGTTTGGCGATACAGGTAATACCTTCGCCCCCATCAATGCATTCGAGAAGGAAGATTTCCCAGCACTAAAAGCCCCAAACAAAGCAATCGTAAAGTCTTTTTTCTGTAGTCGTTCTACTTTATTTTCTAGATATTGAGCAACTTCAGCAAAACCTTGTACTTCTTTTACAGCATTGGCGGTATGCAGAGCACGATTAATCACACCATCGATTGGCAGATTCGTCGCACTAACAGTTTGCTGTGCTTCTTCTTGCTGAATGACTTGTTCTTTTGGTTGTAGCATGGACTCATCAAACAAACGAATCTCTGCTAAATCCTCTTTAAAGGAATTTTCCCACTTTGTTAGCTGCTCATTGGCAACTTTGCGGATTTCATTGCTCGCTTGATGCATAATGCTCGCACTATATTGTTGGTAGCCTTCGATTTCAAGTACAGCCTTAATAGCATCCACTTTATCCTGCATGCCTGCCATTTTTAACTTCGAAGGAGCCGCCGTTTCGGTTGCAACCGCTTCTAATGTTGTCGCTTGTGCTTTTTTCCAGCTATCTGTTTCCTGAATAAAATAGCGCTTTGTTGCCTCTGCCACGCGGTTGGCAAAGTTTAATACTGCATCACCTGTTAACAATGCTCCTGTTTGAACTTGCTGTTCAATTAATGTAAAAGGCAAGTCAAATGGATAAGCGTCAATAGCTGACGCACGTTCTTCATTTAAGGCACCGACGTCCTTCAATGCATTTTTCATAAGACCCTTTAAATGCCCTGTAATTTGCGCATGGACAACATTTTGATAGGCACTATAAGCATCTTCTTTACGACGGTAACGCTCTTCCTCTGTTTTTTTCTTCGCAGTAAAGAGCCCTCCTACCTTAAAGCCCTCCTGCATACTTTCTAAATAAAGACGTAAGCGATCACGTAAGTCAGCTGGCATAATGGCAGCATTGGCAAGCAATTCTTTGCGCTGCTCCTCAAATGTTTCGTTCCACGCCTCGACAGAGAACAGCTCTACTTGACGATTTAACTTGTTGTATTGCTCTAAAATATCTTGGTGGTTTGCCCAGTCGTCTGCACTTAAAATCTCTTCATCTAACGCTAGACGATCCTCTTTTTCTTCCATTAAATAATGGTCATGCTCGCTTTGTAATAAACGCAATGTATTTGTTGCTGTTTGGACAAGCTGATCCTGCCAATCGTTCATACTATCCATCACAATTTTCTTGACGGCTTCAAAATCGTTATGTGGGTGGTCAGGCTCTCTCAATGATGTGAAAAATACACCCTTCGGCACAACGCCCCACGCCGCAAAGGAATTATGAACAGTTGCTTTAAACTCTTCAAAGCTCAACTCATTTTCTTTATGCTTATCAATCATATTAACAATCAAATAAACATTTGGATTATATTTCATTAATTGCTTCGTGAATTGGAAATTCAACTCCGATTGCACATGGTTGTAGTCCATTGTATAGAATACGATATCGGCAATATGGAGTGCAGATTCCGTCGACATACGGTGGGCATCATCTGTGGAGTCTACTCCAGGTGTATCCATCACGGTAACGCCAAACGGTAGTGTTGACGCACTATGACCAATTTCAATTTGCGATACCAAATCCCCATTTTTACTAAGCTCTTTGACTGTTTTAAAATCATAACCTGCCTCAAATTTAACAGGCTTTTCATTGTGCATATAAACAATCGCAAAGTCTTCCTCTGATTTATGCACTTTAACGATATTTGCACTTGTTGGAATCGGACTTGATGCTAATAAATTCTCGCCAGACAGCGCATTAATCATACTCGACTTCCCGGCTGAGAAATGGCCTGCAAACCCAATCACATACTCTTTTTGCTGAATTTTCCGAGCAAAAAGTGATGTTTTATCCATGCGCTCCGTATCACCATTATGCTGATATATTATGTATTGCAAAGCGGCTTGCTTTAGTAGCCCCTCCAATTGTTGATCAAAATCTTTCATGAAACCAGTAACCCCTTTTTCGTTAATTATTCATAATTAGTATTCTACCTTATTCAACTAGCAAAGTATAACACTAATTTACGGTAAAAAGCATGTATGCCAACGCTTCTATCCAACTAGCATTTATAAAAAAAGCATGATTGTCTGAAATAATCCTTATCGAATGATAGATGCTCAACTAGATTGAATATTATTTTCTTCATATTTTATAGTAACTGAATTCGGGGCAAAGGTTAAATTTACAAGAATGGAGTGTGATAACACATGGTCAACCCTAAACATTGTCAAATAAGTAATAAAAGCTGTGATTGTAACAATGAGGATCGATTTATTTGGCCCCGTATAAAAGCCTCTTACGGTCCAATCGTTCCTCCCATTGAAGTTGTCCCAGAAGGCGTAGTCATTCCAACGATTAATAGATATTTTTATATTTTAACAAGCGATCTTGATTTAACAAACGGAGCAATCCTACCCGCTACTCTCTTTTGGAATGATCAGACAGATCCCATTTCTGAATTCGTGATTTTTACACCGAATGGCTATGTCAATTTGTATATTAATGCTGTTATGCAAGAGGGCGGTATTTATTCCCTATCAAACACGGCCTTAACCATTACTCCTTACGATGGCACATTATTTAGAGGAACGCCCATCATCATTGAATCATTAGGCTTCACCCTAAAATAAAGATAAAGGACGTAAATGGATGGCATTTGTATATTTATTAGAGTGTTGCAGTAAGGTTTCCTATAACATTCGCTGTAGCGATGAACTAGTTCCATGATCATCTTATTTTAATAAATCATATATTTTTCAATCTAAAAAGCACCAATACATGTAAAAAAAATTAAAAATGTATCGGTGCTTCTGTATTCTATTGCTTTTTTGTTAGGTTACCTGCTCTCTAGGCTAAATTTTCATTATCCTTAAAGTAATTTTTCATTTTCACTGTATCAAAACGGCCTTCCCATTTCGC